>NZ_JBFAKM010000011.1:163794-223112 GCF_040655695.1 Polymorphospora sp. NPDC050346
TGCACTCGGCGCACGCCCCCGCCCCGTCGGCGCCCCCGCGCCCCAACCGCCGGCTCCCGCACCCGGCCGGACACTCCCGGGGGAGGCCCCGGCCGGTCCGGGCCGGCGACGTTCAGGCGACCGGCACGGGCGGGCGGCGCCGGCCGGCCCGCAGCACCCGCCAGACCGTACGCGGCGCGAGCAGCCGGGTCGGCGGGTCGATCAGGTTCAGCACCCGCAGGAACGCCGCCCCCAGTTCCGGGTCGGCGACCGCCCCGGCGTGCACCCGTTCCACGTACGCGTTGACGAACCGCACCTTCGGCGTACGGCGACCGGGCACCGCCGGGAAGCGCAGGTCGGTGCCGACCGAGATCGCCCACGGGCCGTCGACGACCCTGGCGGCGCCCTGGAAGAACCGTCGGGCGAGCCGGGTGCCGCCGGCGGCGAGCAGGTCGCGCAGCAGCAGCGCCTCGAGCGCGGCGACCGTCATCCCCTGGCCGTAGATCGGGTTGAAGCTGCACAGCGCGTCGCCGACGACCAGGTAGCCGTCGGGAAACCGGCGCAGCCGTTCGTAGCGGCGGCGCAGGCTGGCCGGAAAGCGCATCCGGACCGGCGGGGACGCCGGAACCGCCGACCGGAGCAGGGCGCCGATCTGCGGGGCGGCGAGGGTCTCGGCGTAGCGGACCAGGTCCTCGTCGTCGTGCGGCGGTTCCTCGCCGAGCATGCCGCAGATGGCGACGGCGAACCTGTCCCCCTCCTGCACGGCGACGATCCCGCCGCGTGGCAGCGCGGGGGTGGCGTTGGTCAGCGCGCCGAGCAGTCCCTCCAACTGGTCGGGTTCGCGGCGGTAGGTGCGGGTGACGTAGGTGACGTCGACCCGTACCCGCTCCTCGGGAGCGGGGGCGTAGCCCAGGCGGTCGAGCCACACCGGGGTGCGGGAGCCGCGCCCGCCGGCGTCGACGACCAGGTCGGCGTCGATCGTGGACTCCCCCGCGTCGGCGGTACGTGCCCGTACCCGTACCCCGGTGACCCGGCGGGCGTCCGGCGTCGCGGTGGGGCCGAGCACCTCGGTGTCCGGCAGCAGGGTCACATTGGACAGTGCGCGGACCCGGGCCCGGACGACGTGTTCGAGCAGCGGACGGCTCACCCCGAACGCGGTCATCGGCGACGGAGCGCGGCGCATCCGGAACCCGTCGTTGTACCAGTGGACGTCGTCCTGGAGGTCGACCATGGCACCGCCGAGCGCGGCGACCTCTTCGGACAGTCCGGGGAAGAGTTCCTCGAGCACCTCCCGGCCCCGGGCGAGCAGGACGTGCAGTTGCCGGCCCTGCGGTACGCCCCGGCGGGCGGCCGAGGCGTCGGGCAACGGATCACGGTCGACGACGGTGACGTGGGCGTACGTCTCACTGAGAGCGCGGGCGGCCAGCAGGCCCGCGATGCTGGCGCCGACCACGACGGCCCGCTCCGCGTGTGTCATGGCGGGAGCCTACGGGCGCCGGGGCCACAGATCGACCGAACATGTTCCCCGGCCGCCAGACCCCGTAGCGAAATACACCTATTGCCGGGAATGTCACCCTGCTACGTCGACCGCTGTATGTCCCGCGCGAGTCAATTCCTTCTCCGAAATCCAGACCCTTCCGGAAGTAATGTCCGAAACGAAGCGGCCCGGCCAAGGAGGCACTGATGAATGGTTCTCGATCAACCCTGCGGATCACAATAGGCGCTGCCGTCGCCACCGGCGCGATCGCCTTTTCCGGCCCCGCCTGGGCGGAAATCAACTATCCCCCCTCGGGCTCCACGCGCGCCGTCGAGCACCCGGAGGTCAGCGGCCGCGCCACGCCCGGAAGCACCGTCACCGTCTACGCCAAGCAGGCCAGCGACCAGGTCTTCGGCTGCTCGGTGCTGGTGCCCGCCAGCAGCGAGTGGGCCTGCACCTTCATGAACCCGATCCCGCCCGGCACCTGGCGCTTCGACGCCCTCGAGGTGCACCCCGACCACTCCGCGACCAGTTCGTCGGTCGCCGGCATCGTCATCACGCCACCCGATCCCAACCAGCCCGACCAGCCGACGCCGGCCGTCGAGGAGGACCGGCCCACCCCCGGGGAGGCGGACCCCTGGGCGGAGGAGTCGCAGTGGGAGGGCGACCCCTGGGCCGACGAGGCGACCGAGGCCACCGAGGCACCGCAGGAGCAGACCCCGAGCGCGTCGACCAAGAGCCTGCCGGCCACCGGCACCGGAATGGGGGTCACGCCCTTCCTGCTGGCCGGTACGGCACTGCTCGGAACCGGGGTGGCGACGCTGATCTGGGTCGGGCGACGGCGTACGGAACAGGGCTGACCAATCCGCCGTACCGTCCATTCGCGATGCCGCCGGATGGAATTGACTTGGCCTGACTAAAATCGACTCGGCCGGGGCGAAATCGATCCGGCCAGGCGAAAATTGAAATGCGTGCGTGACCGCGGACTCCATTTGCGGAAACTGTTTACCACCCGTCCGGAACGGTTCACCGGCACCGCTCGCCGGGATCCGGTAATGCGGCCGGCCCCCGCTCCGGGGATAATGCCGGCAGCCGGAAGAGGGGTGGGACGGGTGGACGTCATCGAGAACGGCCCGCCGGAGCCGAGATGGACACCGCCGGGCTGGCTCGCCACGATCGCCGTGACGCTGGTCGCGGCGGTGATCGTGGCCGGCTTCCTCGGCCTGCGCGGCTCCGGCCCGGACACACCGGCCGCTGCCGGCCCGGACGCGCCGGGCGCCGCCGCGAGCCCCGGCCCGGCCACGGCATCCCCCGGGACCGCCGCCCCGGCGGCCACCCCCCGGGCCGTGCCGTGCCCCGTCGACCTCGCCGGGCCGGCCACCACCGCCGGCCCCCCGGTCGCCGCGCTCGCCATCGGTGACCCCGGCACCCCGCCGGGGCACGGCCTCGAACGCTGCGACCTGGACGCGCAGGACGGCCCGTGGACCGCGGTCGTCCGCCGTACCTCCGGCGTGCTCGGCCGGGGCGGCGCGGTCGTGACGTACCCGGTCGACCGCGCCCCGACCCCGGCCCGGACCGTGCCGGTCGGCGGGGTCGACGCCGACGCCGGCCCCGGCTGGCTGGTGTGGCCGCTCGGCGACCGGCACGCGCGGATCCGCGGCGACCTGCCCGAGGCGGACCTCGCCCGGATCGCGGCGGCCACCACGGCCGCCGGCGGCCGGCCGGTGGTGACCGCGCCGGCCGGGTTCCGGGTCGTCCACACCGGGCCGTACGCGTCGCCGACCGTCCGGCAGGTCCGCTACGGCACGGTCACCCTGGACGAGCAGGCGGCGCTCGGCAGCGGCCTGGTCGTCGTCGGCCTGCGCACCGGCGGCGGGCTCGAGGACCAGATGTACGTGACGAACACGGTGGACGCCGGCCTGGTCGCGGGCCGGCCGGCGCGGGTGTTCACCGGGCTGCTGGGCGGCAACGCGGCCATCGCCTGGGAACCGGCTCCGGGCCTGGTCGGCTACGTCCTCTACAGCGGCGCCAAGTGGCACGACGCCGCCACGGCCGCGCTGCGCCGGCTGGCGGAGCGCACCGTCCCGCTCGACCGCGACGCATGGCGGTCCACCGAGCAGTCCGCCCTCGACGCTGACGACCTCACGCCCTGACCGCACCCACGTCCACCCCGCCCGATCGCCACCCCGGCGCGACCGCCACCCGGCGCGACCGCCACCCCGCGCGATCAAGGGGATGTCCCGGGCATTCCACCCCGGGACGGCCACGACTAGCCCTTGATCAGCGCGGCGGCTCAGCGCACACGGCGGGCGGGTCAGGATGCGGTGTAGGTCTTCAGGGCCTCGAGCTGGTCGGGGAGGCCGTAGGCGCGGACCACCTCGTTCAGGTTGACGTAGGTGGTGCCGGGCTGGCCGCCGTGCCAGGCGAAGTCGGCCGCGGCCAGACCCGCGACCGCCCGCCGCTGCCGGTCGGTCAACCCGCCGAACGGGGTGCCGGGCGCCACCCGCCCGTCCGGGAACACGGCGCCGAGCAGCGCCGACACCAGCGGTACGGCCGGGTAGGGCGCGGTGGTCGGCAGCACGGTCAGCACCGCGTCGACGGCCCGGTCGACGTGCTGCGCGGGTTGGGCGAGGGCGAGCGCGGCGTAGCCCGGCAGGTTGCCGTCGAGGAACGGCAGCCGATTGCGGCGGGTCGTCGCCTCGGCGGTCATCGTCTCGACCAGCACCGCCACCACCCGGTCGCTGTCGACCGCGCCGAGCCGGGCGGCGGCGATCGCGGCGGCGGCGCGTACGACCGGGGCCGGGTCGTCCAGGGCCGCCACCACGTCGGCGGCGGCGGGGCCGGCCAGCAGCCCGTACGCGATCAGGGCGGTGCCCCGGACCACGGGTGAGGTGTCCTCGCGGATCCGGTCCAGCAGCGCCGGGCCCAGCGTCGCGGAGTCCTCGGGGAACCAGCCGAGCAGGTAGGCGCAGGCGGTACGGACGGTGGCGTCGGCGTCGCCGAGCAGCGGCAGCAGGTGGGGCAGGTCGGCGCGGACGGCGTCGTAGGCGTCGACCGCCCACTGCTGGTTGGCGGTGACGAGTTGCGGGTCGAACAGCGACGCCTCGAACTCGCGGGAGGTGCGTTCGCTCTCGTCGGCGGCGGCCTCGACCCAGGCGGCGACCCTGGCCCGTTCGGTCTCCGGGTCGGTGGCGCGCAGCCGGTCGAGTTCGGCCCGGTGTTCGAGGATCGGCAGGCCGTCGGGCAGCCACGACTCGTCGTAGCCGATCGCGATGCTCGCCAGCAGGCTGAGGATCTCGTCCCGGCCGGTGGTGGCCGGGTCGGCGGCGAGTCCGGTGAGGAACGGCACCGCGTACGCCGTCGCCTGGTAGCGCGATCCCTGGTGGAAGATGTTGCCGTACAGGGCGTGCAGGGACTTGTCCACTTCGGATGGATCGGTGGCCGCCAGCGCCCGCAACTGGTCGGGGACGTCACCGGCGGGGCCGTAGGCGTGTTCGAGCCCGGTCCAGTCGATCTCGTCGAGTGCCTTCAGGTCCTTCACGCGCGCCTCCCCCGTCGGGCCGATCCGCCGACGAGAGCGTAGTGCCCGGCGCCCCGCCGACGGGTCAGGGGCCACGGCGTGGCGACGGGTTCCCGGCGAAGCGGCGTGGCGGCGGGTCCGGTCGGGTGTCGCGGCACCGGACCAGGTCGAGCATCGCGGCGCCGGACCGGGCGAGCAGCACGGTGCGAGACCGGGCCGGCGGGCGGTGTCGGACCGGTCCGGACGCACCCGGCCGGCATGATCGGGGCGGCGGGCGGGTAGGACGCGGGGAACGACGAGCCGATCCGGAGGCGACCATGCAGCCGTTCATCTTCGATCCGTGGCTGTGGCGCGACCAGGCCATCCTCGCCGGCGGCTACCGCGGCGCGGCGGCGGACGAGGGGCCGACCGAGCAGCGCCGTGAGGCGGAGACCGACGAGGGCGGGCCGGGAACCGAGGTCGACCTGGTCGGCTACGAGGTGGAGGCGACCGACGGCGGCATCGGTTCGGTCGAGGAGGCACCGCCGGACACCGGGCACCTGATCGTCGACACCGGGCCGTGGATCTTCGGCCGGCGGGTGATGCTCCCGGTCGGCACCGTGACCCACGTCGACCACCTGAACCGGACCGTGTACCTCGACCGGACCAGGGACCAGGTGAAGGAGGCCCCCCAGTTCGACCCCGACACCGGTAAGGCCGTCGACTTCCGCAAGCAGGTCGGCGACTACTACACGGCGAGTTACCGTGACGGTGGGCCGGTCGGCGGAGGGTGACCCGTCACCGTTACGGCGCGTGCGGGGCGGCGTCCCGGCCCGGTTCGTATGCTCGCCCCATGGAACTGCGGATCTTCACCGAACCTCAGCAGGGTGCCTCCTACGACCAACTGCTCGCCGTCGCCCGGCTCGCCGAGGACGCCGGGTACGGCGCCTTCTTCCGCTCCGACCACTACATGATGATGGGCGACGCCGACGGCCTGCCCGGCCCGACCGACGCCTGGGTGACGCTCGCCGGGCTGGCCCGCGACACCAGCCGGATCCGGCTCGGGACGCTGATGACCGCGGCGACGTTCCGGCTGCCGGGGCCGCTGGCGATCGCGGTCGCGCAGGTCGACCAGATGAGCGGTGGCCGGGTCGAGTTCGGGATCGGCAGCGGGTGGTTCGAGACCGAGCACACCGCGTACGGCATCCCGTTCCCGCCCCTCCGGGAGCGGTTCGACCGGCTGGAGGAGCAGCTCGCGATCATCACCGGGCTGTGGGACACGCCGGTCGGGCACACGTTCGACTTCAGCGGCAAGTACTACCAGCTGTCCGACTCCCCCGCCCTGCCGAAGCCGGCGCAGTCGCCGCGCCCGCCGGTGCTGCTCGGCGGCCACGGCGCGAAGCGCACCCCGCAGTTGACCGCCCGGTACGCCGACGAGTTCAACGTGCCGTTCGCCGGGATCGACGACACCCGGACGCGGTTCGAGCGGGTCCGGGCCGCCTGCGCCGAGGGCGGCCGCGATCCGGGCAGCCTGCGGCTGTCGAACGCGCTGGTGCTGTGCTGCGGGCGTACGGACGAGGAGGTGAACCGGCGCGCCGCGGCGATCGGCCGGGAACCGGACGAGTTGCGCGCCAACGGGCTGGCCGGCTCGCCGGCCGAGATCGTGGAGAAGATCGGCCGGTATGCCGAGGTCGGCACCGAGCGGGTCTACCTGCAGGTGCTGGACCTCGACGACCTGGCCCACATCGAGCTGGTCGCCGCCGAGGTGGCGCCGCAGTTGTGACGGCGCCCGGGGTGCCGGCGCGGGTCGCCGGCACCCCGCAGGTGTGCGTCCCGGGTCGCCGGGAACTCCCCGGGTCGCCGCTGGCTGGCGACGGGTGACGGGAGGGCGCACGATCGACGTTCCGCTGACGTACGACGCCCACGAGCGGGGGCTGACCGGTGACGGGGTCACCAACGACCAGCCCGCGTTCGCGCGCGCCGTGGACGAGCTGGGCGCCGGGTACGCCGCCGACGGGCGGCCGCGGGTGCTGCGCTGCCCGCCGGGGGTCTATTCGATCCGCGACGCCGGCACGGTGTGGCGAAGCGGCGTGTCGCTGATCGGCGCCGGGATCGGGCTGACCCGGTTCGTGCTGGCCAATCCCGGCAACCGCGGCGATCCGACGCCGCTGGCGTTCTTCACCACGCTGTGGCACGGCGCCGGGCGTGGCAACCCGATCGTCGACTGCACGTTCGCCGGTTTCGAGATCGACGGCACCGGTGTGGAGCTGCCCGAGTACGACGTACAGGCCAAGGGCCTGGGGTTGCAGTACGTGCTGCGCGGCCGCTTCCGTGACCTCTACATCCACGGCACGGCGGCGACCGGGCTCGGCTGCGACTTCCTCCAGGACTGCGTGATCGACGGGGTGATCGCGATCGACTGCGGCCGGCTCGACATCCACCACGAGAAGGGTGGCGCGGGCATCGGTGTCGGGATCGGCGGTTGGGGTGACGTCGAGCGGTTGACGATCACCAACTGCACCACCGTCGGCAACGGCCAGAGCGGCATCTTCTTCGAGCTCCAGGACGCGGCCTGGGACCGGCCGCGCGGCATCCACGTGTCGGGCTGCCACGCCGAGGGCAACCGGTTCGGCATCTCCGACTGGGGCGCCGACGGGCTGCTGCTCTCCGGCTGCACCCTGGTCGGCAACGCGGAGGCCGGATTCGACGTCTCCGGGGAGGGCACCGTCGGCGTCGGCGGCCGAGGCGGGATCGTCAGCGACTGTCTCATCGACGGCAACACCCTCGACGGGGTGAGCATCGGCAACACGCCCGGCCCGTACACGGTGCGCGGCAACCGGATCAGCGGCAACGGCCGGCACGGCTACCGCGAGCACGACCTGCCGGGCTCGATCGGGCCGGCGGGCGGCATCGTCATCGACGGCAACGACATCTGGGCCAACGGCCTGGACGGGATCCGGTTCGACTGCGCGCTCACCGACGCGGTGGTGACGAACAACCGGATACGCCACAACGGGATGCAGACCGCGCCGGCCGGTGCCGGCTCGGGGACGACGGTGACGTACGGGCCGGCGTCGCTGACCGACACGGCGGCCCACTGGCCGGTCGACGGCCACCGGGGCAAGACGGTGACCGCCGGTTCGGTGACCGCGTTCGTCGCCGCCAACTCGGCGACGACGCTCGTCCTGGCCCGGCCGCACGGGGCCCGCCACGGGTGGCACGGCTCCGTGCCGGCGGCCGGTACGGCGTACCGGCTGCCCGACCCGCCGACGGTCCGGGCCGGCATCGCCGTCGCCGCGCCGCTGGTGCGGTCGACGGTCAGCCGGAACCGGATCTGGGACGACCCGGCGCACGCCACCCAGACGCACGGCCTGTGGATGACCGGGGCCGGCACCCGGTCGGCCGGCCGGATGTGGGACAACGACCTCACCGGCAACTCCGTCGCGCCGACGCGCGCGGACGACCCGCCCGGGGACGGGCCCCACGGCTGAACGCGACGGCGGCCGGCCGCGTGGTGCGGCCGGCCGTCGCGGGTGCCCGGGTCAGCCGGCGTCGCGCGCCGCGCGGCGCCACTTCACCACGTCGTCGACGATCGTCCAGAGCACCGTGGCCGCGATGATGACGGCGGTGACCTGGTAGACCACGTTCCAGTCGCCGGTCGCCGCGGTGACGTCGAGCCGGTCGAAGAACCGGGTGTCGACGAGTTCGCCGCGGAGCAGCAGGACCAGGGCGGCCGTCCAGCCGACCACGTTGAGCGCGGCGCTGGCGAGCACGAGCGTCCCGCTCGGGCGGCCGGCCCGGTAGCGGGCGACGGCGAGGGCGACGGACACGGCCAGCAGGACGAACAGCGCCGGGATCCAGAAGCCCCACAGCTCCGGCCGCAGGAACGGCACCGGGTCACCGGCGTCGTCGCGGACGAAGCCGACCTGCTGCTGCCAGATGACGACGAAGGCGAACAGGACGGTGCCGACGATCATGACGACGAGTTCGGCGACGCCGGTCGTACGCCGGGCGACGTCCGGCAGCATGTCCAGCGACCAGGACGGGACGCCCTTGGCACCGGCCGGCCGGGCGTTCTTCGCGCCGCTGCGTTCGAGGACGACGAAGACGAGCGTGGTCCAGAAGGTCAGGTGCACGCCGATGGCGAGCACCGACGTGACGACCGTGCCGACGATCCGCTGCGGCGGCATCCCGTCGAGCAGGTCGACGGCGACGGCGGCGATCGCGCCGATCGGCAGCACGATCAGCAGGAGCGTCTTGAGCAGGCGCAGCCAGGTGAAGTAGTAGGCGGGCCCGAGCAGGAAGGTGGGCCGGTCGAGGTAGCGGGCGGCGAGGTGGGCGGGATCGCCGAGGTCTTCGAGGGTCGCGCGCTCGGCGGCCGGCGGGGTCTCGCCGGCCTCGACGCGTCCGTCGACGGCGTCGGCGATGGACGCGCGCAGCTCGCGCTCGAGGTCGTCGCGCTCGGCGGTCGGCACGGAGTGCAGCGCGGCCGCGATGTATCGGTCGGTGAGGGTGTTGGTGTCGGTCATGACGATCCTCTTCGGCGGGGTGTGGTCGCGGGTCGCGCGGCCGCGCGGCGGTCGGGTCGGGTGTTGTGGCGTCATACCTGCAGGGCGTCGATCGAGGCGCGCAGGGCGTCCCAGTCGGCGCGCAGTGTCTCGGCGACGCGGCGGCCGTCGTCGCTGACCCGGTAGTACTTGCGGGGACGGGGTTCGTCGGTGTTCCACAGGCTGGTGAGCAGGCCCTGCTTCTCGAGCCGGCGCAGCAACGGGTAGAGGGTGTTGGCGTCGACGGCGAACCCGGCCTCGTTGAGGCGTTCGAGCAGGCCGTAGCCGTAGCCGGGGGTTTCGAGGAGCACCAGGCAGGCGAGCACGACGGTGCCGCGTCGCAGCTCTTGCAGGTGCCCGGCCGTTACTTCGTCCATGCCAAACACCATACTGTGCGACACACACCATTGCAACAGGCTGATGTATTGGTTGCTGGAAGGACATCGTGATCATCCGTACCAGTGACTTTTAACCGGGTTTCCAGTGCGGGGCGGCACCCTGAGCCGATCCGGATCCAGCGTGATCCGTCGAAAGATTGGGGAACCCGCGTGGCAACACCCGTATCCGCCGGCACCGCCGCACACGATCCGCCGGACCTGCGGCCACCGACCAGAGCCTCACGGCGCCGGTGGTGGCAGCGGGCCGTCACCACCGGCGCCATCGTCACCGCCCTCGTCACCGGCAGCGCCTCCGTCGCCCACGGCTCCACCGTCACCTGGGACGAGGCCGGCCTGCGCGACAAGCTCTTCGCGGTCCAGCTCAGCAACCACGGCGGTGACCCGACCAGCGTCCGGCGCATGGTGGTGTCGGCGGCGGTACTCGACTGGCGAGCGGCGAACCCGGAGGCCACCGCCGAGCAGATCACGGCGCTGATCGACCAACTCGACGCCGCGGTCACCGCACGGCACGACCGCATCGCCACCATCGGATCGAGCTACGGCTTCATGGTCAACGGCGTCGACGCGGTGCTCGCCGTACCGGCCATGGCCAAGATCGCCACCCCGCAGGTCTCAAAGGTGGTGGCCAGCACCTGGGGCGCCGGCCTCGACGCCGAGCCCATCCAGCGGCACCAGGTGAGCGGCTCGTACCAGAACTACGCCTACCTGACGCACCTCTACGAAGAGCAGAACCGGGTCTTCATCGAGACCGCCCGGGCCGGCCGGACCGACGGCGCCCTCGGGGACGCCTGGGACGCGCGGATCGGCGCGGCCGCCGGAGTGGCCGTCGACGACGACGTCGAGACGCTGGCCGCCAAGGTGCCCGGCCTCGACCTCGCCGAACTCGAATCGGCCCGGAACAACCCGGTCGAGTACGAGGCCCGGGCCAACGCCCAGCTCAAGAAGCGACTCGACGCCCTGGAGGCCGCGACCGACGACGCCACCAAGAAGGCGGCCGCGGAGGCGGCGAAGAACCCGCCGACCGCCCCCACCGACGAGGAGCGGGCCAAGCGGGAACTCGCCCTCGCCCTGGACGCGGCCAAGGAACGCAAGGCGGTCATCGACGATCTCGGCAAGGGCATCGAGGCCCTGGCCCATCTCATCGGGTTCAAGGACAAGGCCATCGGCAAGAAGGTCTCCGCGGTCGGCAAGGCCGGCGTGACGATCGCCACCGCGATCAGCGAGTACCTTCCCAAGATCGTGGGCAAGAGCGTCGTCGGGGCGCTGACGTCACTGAGCACCATGGCCCTGACCGGCAACATCCTCGGCGCGGTGATGTCGCTGACCGAGGTGTTCCTCCCCGGTCCGGACCCGACGACGCTCATCCTCGAGGAGGTCGCCCGGGTCCGGCAGGACATCACCGAGCTGCGAACCGAGATGAACGTGCGGTTCGACCGGATCGAGAAGGCGCTGGTCGCCATCCACGAGGACATCGTGACGCAGCTCGGCCGGATGCAGGGCGACATCGAAGAGATCCGCCGACAGCTCACCGACATCCAGAACACCCTGCTGTCGCTGGACGCGAAGATGGACGCGGCCGCCAACTCGACCCACCTCGCGCTGAGCCAGGTCATCCTGCAGGATTTCGGCGTCACGGGCGTGCAGAACCTGCGCTACGAACAGAGGACCGGGCGGGAGCTGCAATACGAAAAGTACTGGGACGCCCTGACGACGTTCTACTACTACGGCGAGAACAACGCCCGCATGTCCCCGCTCACCCTGACCCAGCTCGAGTCGGGGCCGGCCGCCGCGAACCTGCGCAACACGCTGCTGAACTACTCCACCCACGGATCGCTCTACCTGCTGGCGGATCTGGCCCGCGGCAAAGGGTGGGCACCGGGGCTCCCCCTCCCCCGGGTGGACACCGTCCACCAGGGCGTACCGAACGCCGGAATGTGGCTGTCCGCGGCCCGGGCGTTCAACGGCATGGCACACCAGAGCGAGGAGTTCAGCCGGACCACCCCCGACGTCAGGAACCAGCTCGCGGCGCTCAGCGGCCGGGGCACCGAGATCACGGGTGTGGTCCGGTCGTTCAGCAACCCGCAGGACGGCAAGACCAACGAGCTGTACACCAACCTCATCAAGGAGTACCGGACCGCGCTCGACGGGGTCAGCCGGGAGCTGGCCGCACTGCGGGTCGCCGCCGGCGACAACAAGGTCGACCCGTTCGGTCCGGGCGACCAGGCACCGCCGGCCCGGATCACGACCGAGGCCCTTCCGACGGTGCTGCCTTGTTCGGGAACCGGCCCCCGGGTGTCGACCCCGGACGGCGCCCTGCTCAACGGGCTGCCGCACGCCTACCACACCGCGTACAGCATGCTGCCGGAGGAGGACCGCCCGATCCTGACCGCCTGCTACGACGCCTCGTACCTCAACCACGACTGGTACGAGACGCAGATGGAGACGGGTTTCACCGCCGACATCGACCTGACGATCCGGGTACGGACCAAGGACCGGTGGCCGGGAGCGGCCTGGAGGGACGTCCGGACCGTGCAGTACACCGGCCCCGCCGGCAAGGTCGAGTTCACCAACAACCGGACCGGCCACCACAGCAAGGTCGAACCGAACCAGATGGTCTACAACAAGTGGTCGACCATGAAGCCCCAGGTGGAGCGGAGCACCCGGCTCGCCACCGTGTCCGGCGCCCAGGACGCGACCTGGCTCTCGGTCGTCGGCCTGCTACACGGCAAGCAGAAGGTCTACTACCAGAACGTGGTGACCGCCCTCGGCAACCCGACCAGCGACCTGGCCAAGGCGGCCGACAAGCTCAACGAGCGGCTGATGCTCCTTCAGGCGTACACCGAGGCCGGGTTCCCTAAGGCGCTGCGCACCAACGACCGGCTGAACGGGCTGCTCTTCGGTGAGGAGCACCTGCCGGGCAAGTTCCTGCTCGGAACCACCGGGTCGGACCACCTGCTGTCCACGTTCCTGGGCGCGCTCAGGAAGTACGACCGGTGCCCCGACGGCGGGGTGCCGTGCACGCCCTGGATCGACCCGAAGCCGGAATACATCCCCCAGTACGGCAAGGAGTGCCCCACCGGGCCGCTGCCCGCGACGCTGGCCGGTGACCCGGTCGGCAACTGCATCGCGACGCAGGGCTACCTGCGGACCGACGCGCTCGCCGAGGAATACCAGCGGCAGTCGACGTACCTCGCGAACGGCGTGTACGCCGAGGGCCTGCCCGAGATCGAGGAGGGCCAGGTCCACCTGAACGTGGTCGGGCGGCTCACCGGGCACGTGACCAGCGACAAGCCCACCCGCCGATAGGCATCACCACAGGTACGGCCCCCGCCGGTCCGGGCGGGGGCCGTCCGGACCGGCCACCGTGGATCCTCCTCCCGCGGTGGCCGGTCCCTCTTTGCGCGACCGACCCGCCCGGCCGGCCGGCGCCACGGCGGACCGGTCGGGGGCGCCGACACGGACGGGCCGGCGGGCGGTGGTCCGCTCGCCGGCCCGGTGGTCGTGGGCGCCGGTGTCAGTCGCCCAGGTCACCGCCGTCACCGAGGCCGCCGCTGGCCGTCCGCCACTCCCGCAGCCAGCGTTCCCGGGGCACGATCGGCTGGTCCAGCCGGTTGTGCCGCTGCATCATCTCCTCGAAGCTCTCCACGTGCTTGAGCATCGCCCGGCCGGCCCGCTGCTGGTCGCCGTCGGCGATGAAGGTGGCGATCGCCTTGTGCGCCGCGTTGGCCTCCCCGACGTCGTCGGCCGTGATGTCCTCGACGTCCAGGTGCAGCCGCAGCAGGTCGTACGGCACCAGCAGCAGCACCCGCATCAGCTCGTTACCGGCCGACTCGGCGACCAGCTCGTGGAACGCGATCTCGTTGGAGTAGCCGGAGTGCGGATCGTGGTCGGCCAGCCGCAGCAACCGATCCCGCTGCTCGTCGGTGGCATGGACCGCCGCGAGCGACGCCGCCGTCGGCTCCACCGCCTTGCGGAAGACGAACAGGTCCCGCAGCGGCGCCTCGGAGAGAGTGAGGAACGGTGCCAGCGACCGGCTGAGCCGGGACAGGTCGGGCCGTTGCACCGTCACCCCGCCCTGCGGCCCGCGCTTGATCGCGATCAGGCCCTCGGCCTCCAGCAGCCGCAGCGCCTCGCGCACCGTCGCCCGCCCCAGCCCGCTGTCGCTGACCAGCTGTGCCTCGGACGGCAGGACACTGCCCGCCGGCAGCGCGTGCCCGAGGATGTGCGCCCGGATGTCGGCCGCGAGCATGACCGACGCCTTGGGCGGGCGCCGGTCACGCTTGAGGCGTACGCCGGCGTCCGGCCCGCGGTGCGGGCCGGGCGCCACCGATGCGCGCCGCTCAGGAGGCACTGCGGCGGGTGAAGAAGAGAGCACTTCCGAAGCTCCTGCTCTGGACCGCGTATTTTTCGCCCGCGTACTCGATCGTCCCGCGGGTCTCGCCCGGACCATAGAACCCGGTGAACTTGGCGTCGCGGTCGGGGTCGACGAAATAGTCTCGCATCATAAGCCGGTGCGGCGACCGGATCACCTCCAGTTCGGCCCGGCCGCCGTCGCCCTCGGCCCGCAGCCGGAACCGCATCGGGTGGTCGATGTCCTCGAAGCCGGGCAGCTTCGCGGTCTCCAGGATGTCCACTTCGACGTCTCCAAAATCGACCAGGTCCTTACCGTCCACCGTGAAGGTCAGCGTCTCCAGCTGGACCGTGCCGTCGTCGCGCCACACCTTGTAGAACAGCGGAACGCTGAGACCTCCGGTGGAGGCCGCCGGGATGCTCTCCCAGATGCCCCGGGCCACCCCCGGCGCCCAGAACCGGCCGCGCCGGCGCTCCAGGTAGCCCGAGCCGGTCACCTCGCGGGCCCGGTCGCCCCGGGTCACCGTGCCGGTGGTGCTGAACTGGGGCACGTAGTGCCAGGTGATGCCGCGCAGGTTCGGCAGCGCCTCGAACGCCGGCATCCGGGCCGACATCCGCAGGGTCAACGATACCCGCTCACCATTGTGGACGCCTTCGACATGGATTTCGTAGTCCGGATACGTACCCCGGATGTACTGGTCGCCGAAGGCGACGTCGACGCCGTCGCGGGACGCCTTCAGGGTGCCGACCGGCAGGTGCAGCGACGTGAGGTCGACCACCTCGTCGCCGACGTACAGGGTGGCGATCCACGCCTCGTCGAGGGAACCCAGCGCCGGCCAGAAGTAGAACGACCAGGACACGCCGTCGGAGTCGACGAGGTCGGCGTGGGCGCACCACCACTGCATCTTCGGGCTGTAGTACTGGCCCTCGAGTTCGGCGGTGAGCTGGGTCGGGGTGAGGATGCTCATGGCGTTCCTTTCGTCACGGAGCGGGGACAGGGTCGGGACCGAAGCCGGCGTGCCGGAGGAACCGCTCGCGGTGGTGGCCGGCGTCGCCGAACAGCAGGCTGGCCGCCCGCGCCCGGCGCAGGTAGAGGTGCGAGTCGTGTTCCCAGGTGAAGCCCATGCCGCCGTGGATGTGCAGGGCGGCATCGGCGATGAACAGGTAGGCGTCGCCGGCCAGGGCCTTGGCCGTGCTGGCGGCCGACGCCGCCCGGGGGTCGCCGGTCTGGACGGCCCAGACGGCGAACAGCACCGCCGAGCGGGCCAGTTCGAGTTCGGCGAGCATGTCGGCGCAGAGGTGCTTGACCGCCTGGAACGAGCCGATCGGCCGGCCGAACTGGTGCCGCTGCCCGGCGTACTCCACCGCGTTCTCCAGGCAGGCCCGGGCACCGCCGACCATCTCGGCGGCGAGCAGCGCGTACGCGTGGTCGGCCAGGCGGTCCAGGGCAGCCCGGGCCGCCTCCCCCTCGGCGAGCAGGACGCCGGGGGTGCCGGCGAAGGTGACCGTGGCGTACCGGGTGGTCAGGTCCAGCCCCTTGACGGTCCGCCGGTCCAGCCCGGCGGCGGCACCGGTCACGGCGACCAGCGCCGGGCGGTCGTCGTGCCGGGCCGTGACCAGGAGCAGGTCCGCGTCCGCGCCGTACGGCACGAGCGTCCTGGTTCCGGTCAGGGTGACCGATCCGGCGCCGGCCGGGGCGGCGCGGACGCCGGGGCCGTCGTCGACCCATCCGGTGCCCGGCCCCCACAGCGCGACGGTGCCGGTCAGGTCCCCGGTGGCGACCCGGGCGAGCAGGTCGGCCGCCGCCGGCTCGGCGTCGGCGAGCGCGGCGAGCAGGGTGGCGGCCAGCACGGTGGAGGCGACGTAGGGGGTGCCGACCAGCCGGGCGCCCATCTCCTCCTGCACGATCGCCAGTTCCTCCACGCCGAAGCCCTGGCCGCCGTTGTGTTCCGGTACGTGGAGGCCGTGCAGCCCGAGGTCGGCCATCCGGCGCCACAGGTCGGTGTCGGGGCCGTCGCCCCGCTCGGCGCGTACCCGGGTCTTCGCCAGCGGGGCGCGGTCGTCGAGGAAGGCGGCGACCACCTCCCGCCACGCCTCCTGGTCGGTCGAGTAGGCGAAGTCCATCACGCACCGCCCTGCTGTCCGGGGTACGCGCGTACCCGTACGGTCTGTTCGCCGGCCGGTCCGGTCAGGCCCAGCTCGATTCCCCCGCCCCGGTCGTCGGTGGCCGGCAGCGGGTCACGGTGCCGCCGGTACGTCACGTCGGGCCAGGTCTGGCCGGTGAACCGGATCGCCACGGCGGCCAGCTGCCGGGGGTGCAGGACCCGGGCCGCCTCGGCGGCGAGGATCCCGCCGGGCAGCAGGCCCATCGCGAAGACCCCCGGAAACCCGAGCCGGACGGCGTGGCCCTCGTCGTGGTGCACGGGATTGAAGTCGCCGGCGGCACCGGCGTAGCGCACGATGTCGGTCCGGGACAGCCGGAGCGTGTCCGGGTCGGCGGCTGCCGGCGGCCCGTCGGCGGTCGGTTCGGCCTCCGGCAGCGGGCCGGCCGCGGCCGGCCGGGTGACGGTGCTGCCACCGGTCGCCGGCGCCTCCGGCTGGATCAGGACCACCCGGCCGCGCTGCACCTCGGCACCGGCCTCGTCGCACCAGATCGTGGTGCCGGTGGCCAGGACCATCTCCCCGCCCCGCCGGCCCCGTCGGACGGTGCGGTCGTCCAGCCGTACCGTCCCGGTCAGGGTCTCCCCGGTCCGGAGCGGGCGCCGGTAGGTCCAGGACAGCTCGCCGAGCAGCACCCGCGGCTGGTCCAGGCCCGCCGCCGCGATGATCAGCTCGTTCGGCGAGCCGCCGGCCGGCGTGTGGTGCGCGGCGACGACGGTGAACGTCGGCGGGACGGTCTCGGGGTCGGCGCGCAGTGCCCGGGCCAGCTCGCGGACCTTGATCCGGTCGACCGGCAGGGTGAGGGTGCCCAGGGGCCGGGTCGTGGGGTCAGTCATCGCCGGGCCCAACCGCCGGTGCCGGATCGGCCGGGTCCGCCCGGACCGCCGGGTTCGCGGGGACGGCCGGGGCCGTCGCGCCCGCCGGGTCGGCGGGGACGAAGACCGGGAGCAGCCAGTCGCCGGAGGCCCGCCAGTCGACCCTGACCCGCAGCCCGACGGTGATCGCGTCCGGGTCGACCTCGACCACATTGGACATCATCCGGAAGCCCTCGTCGAGGTCGATCCAGGCGACGCAGTACGGCACCCGGTCGGCGAAGCGCGGATCGCGGCTGTTGCGGACCACCGAGTAGGTGTAGACCTCGCCCAGCCCGGCGGAGTCGTGCCAGGTCAGCGCCGCCGACAGGCAGCCGGGGCAGTGCCGGCGCGGGAAGAAGACCACGGCGGCGCACGCGTCGCAGGTCTGGTATGTCAGCCGCCGCAGCCGGGCCGCCGCCCAGAACGGCGCGGTGTCCCGGTCGAGGACCGCCGGCAGCAGCCCGGCCGCGAAGGACGGTGGATCGGTGGGGGTCGTCCGGTCGCTCATGGCCGCTCACTTCCGAGGATCACGGTGCCGCCGGCGTGCCGGCTGCCGAGCATGCCGCCGTTGCCGTGGGCGACGGCGAGCCGGGCGCCGGGAACCTGGGCGGTGGATTCGCCGCGCATCTGCCGGGTCGCCTCGATCAGCAGGAACAGCCCGCGCATGCCGGGGTGGTTGGAGTAGAGGCCGCCCCCGTCGGTGTTCAGCGCCGGGCCGCCGGGCCGGTCGAACCGCAGCCGGCCGCCCTCGACGTAGGCGCCGCCCTCGCCCTTGGCGCAGAAGCCGAGGTCCTCCAGGACCGTCAGCACGGTGACGGTGAACGAGTCGTAGATCATCGCCACGTCGATGTCGGCGGGGGTCACGCCCGCCTCGGCGAACGCGATCGGCCCGGACCGGGCGGCGGCGGTGCGGCAGATGTCGCCGCCGTTGGTGGTGTACTTGACCGCCTCGCCGCTGCCGAGCACCCAGACCGGCGGTTTGCGGGTCGCCTCCGCCACCCGGTCGGAGGCGAGCACGACCGCTCCCGCGCCGTCGGAGACCATGCAGCACTCCAGCTTGCGCAGCGGGTCGGCGACCACCGGGGAGGCGAGCACGTCGTCGACGGTCAGCGGGCCGGTGTGCCGGAAGCCGAGTGCCTTCATCGCGGCGACCGCGTCCGGGTTGCGTACGGCGTGGTGCCGGGTGGCGACGGCGATCTCGGCGAGCTGGGCCGGCGTGGTGCCGTACTCGTGCATGTGCCGGGTGGCGACCATGGCGTAGTTGGCGATGAGGGTGGCCCCCCACGGCGCCTCCATGTTCTCGCCGGGGTTGTCGTCGCCGTAGCTCGGCGGGGCGCCGGTGCCGATCCGTACGGCCGCGCTGCGGTTGGTCGCGCCGTACGTGATCAGCGCGACCTCGCACTTGCCGGCCAGGATGGCGCTGCGGGCGTGTGCGACGTGGAACTCGAACGAGGCGCCGCCGACCATGGTGGTGTCGACGACCGTCGGTGCCAGCCCCAGGTATTCGGCCATGGCCAGGCGGCTGGTCAGGCCGCCGTCCAGGGCGCTGAACAGTCCGTCCACATCGGATGGTTTCAGCCCGGCGTCGCGCAGCGCCGCAGCCGCCGCGATCGCCTGCAACTGCATGGCGCTGGCCGACGGGCTGAGCCGGTCGGGGTGCTCGTAGATTCCGACGACGGCGGCTCCGCGGGCCATCAGGCGACCTGCGTGTCGAAGATGCCCCGGCGTTCCAGGGCGGGCCGGAAGACGCGTTCCATCGCCTCGCCGGCCTCGGCGACGCTCCACGGGCGGGTGCCGACGATCTCGCGGCTCACCTCGTGGCCGGTGTAGAGGATCAGCCGGTAGCCGCGGATGCCGACGGTCTGCCCGTTGAGCCAGGCCCGGTCCGGCTGCGCCAGGTAGACCACGCCGGGCGCCACGTTGGCCGGTGCCATCTCGTCGTCGTGCCGGATGCCGACCTGCGCGGCCCGGTCGCCGGGCACCGCCTCGGTCATCCGGGTCGCCGCGCCCGGCGACACCGCGATCGAGGTGACGCCGTAGCGCTTGAGCGCGTTGCCGCACGACAGCGTGAGGCCGAGGATGCCCATCTTGGCCGCCGCGTAGTTGGGCTGGCCGGGGGCGCCGAAGAGGCCGGCCCCGGAGATGAGGTTGAGCAGCCGGTAGTCGCCGCCGCGGTGCTGCCGCCACCAGCGCGAGGCGTGGTGGGTGGTGTTGAAGGTGCCCTTCAGGTGGACCCGGATCACCGCGTCCCACTCGTCCTCGGCCAGGTTGAAGATCATCCGGTCCCGGACGATGCCGGCCGCGTTGATCAGGACGTCGATCCGGCCGAACTCGTCGACGGCGGTGTCGATGATGCCCGCCGCCTGGTCGAAGTCGCCGACGTCGGCGAAGCTCGCCACCGCCGTGCCGCCGGCCGCCGTGATCTCGTCGATCACCGTGTTCGCCGGGGCCGCGTCCGAGGTGGTGCCGGCCAGGTCGGCGCCGATGTCGTTGACCACGACCGCGAAGCCGGCCGCCGCCAGTGCCTTGGCGATCTCGGCGCCGATGCCACCGCCGGCCCCGGTCACCACCGCCACCCGTCGGGTCTCGCTCACGACAGTTCACTCCCTACGATGCCGATGAAGGACACACACTTTCCGGGCCGCCCGCCGAGGTTGTGGGTCAGGCCGAGGGTCGGGTTGTCGAGTTGCCGCCGGCCCGCCTCGCCGCGCATCTGCAGCCAGCACTCCAGCAGCATCCGCAGCCCGCTGGCCCCGACCGGGTGCCCGAACGCCTTGAGCCCGCCGTCGACGTTGACCGGCAGCCGGCCGGTGCGGTCGAACGCGCCGTCCAGCACGTCCCGCCACGCCTGCCCGCGTTCGGAGAAGCCCAGGTCCTCCATCAGGACCAGTTCGGTCGGGGTGAAGCAGTCGTGCACCTCGGCCAGCGAGATCTGGTTGCGCGGGTCGGTGACGCCGGCCTGCCGGTACGCGTCCTGCGCGCAGCGCACCACCTCGGGGAAGCTGGTGAAGGAGACCCGGTCGTCGAGCGCCCCGTCGCCCCGGCCGCTGGCCACGGCGAGTGCCTTGACGTACAGCGGCCGGTCGGTGTAGCGGTGGGCGTCCTCGGCGCGGACGATCAGCGCGGCGGCGGCGCCGTCGGCGACCCCGGAGCAGTCGTAGACGCCGAGGGCGCCGGCGACCAGCGGGGCCCGGTTGACCGTCTCGGCCGACACCGGCGTCCGGAACTGGGCCCTGGGGTTCAGCGCCCCGTTGGCGTGGTTCTTCACCGCGATGTGGGTGAGCACGTCGCGCATGGTGGCGTCGTCGACGCCGTACGCGTCGGCGTAGGCCGGAACGAGGTAGGAGAAGGCGGCCGGCGCCGAACTCTCCACCGCCGAACCGTCGTCGGGCGGGTCCCGGCGGACCAGGCCGGAGAAGCCGGAGTCCTTCAGCTTCTCCACGCCGACGGCCATCACCACGTCGTACGCCCCGGACGCGACGGCGTAGCAGGCGTTACGGAACGCCTCCGAGCCGGTGGCGCACAGGTTCTCCACCCGGGTCACCGGCCGGTAGTCGGTCTTGAGCGCGGTCGACAGGGTGAGCCCGGCGTAGCCGGAGTCCATCGTGCCGAGCCAGTACGCGTCGACGTCGGGGCCGGTGATCCCGGCCGAGGCCAGGCACTCGGTTGCCGCGTCGACCAGCAGGTCGCCGGCGGACGACTCCCACCGCTCGCCGAAGCGGGTGCAGCCCATGCCGACGATCGCGACCCGGTCCCGCAAACCTCTGCTAGTCACCGGTCTCCTCCTCCAGGCTCGCCTTCCAGGCGTAGTTGTGCACCCCGCCGCTCGCGTGCCGGCGCCGGAACACCATCCGCACCCGGCCCCCCACCCGCAGCCGGTCGGGGTCCGGGTCGGCCAGTTCCATCTCCAGCCGGCCGCCGTCGTCGAAGTCGACGACGGTGGCGACCACCGGCGGGTTCAGGCTGAACGCGAGCCGGTCGACGCTGAAGGTGCGAATCGACGCGCCGGCCTCGCTGAGCGGCACCGGGGTGGCGCCGTCCACCGCGCCGCAGCGCACGCAGACCCGCTGCGGCGGGGCCTGGACCGCGTCGCAGGAGCCGCACCGCGACGCGGCCAGGCCGAACTTCCAGCGGCTGTTGCGGGCGCTCGCCGGGCCGCTGGCGACCGCCGGGTCGGGCCGGCGCGGACCGGCGCGGTCCAGCAGCCCTCGCCAGGCCAGGTAGTCGAGGTAGCGGACGGGGCGGGCCGCCGCGAGCTGCCGGTCGACCGTCGGGGTGGCCCGGGCGGCGGGAAGCCGGTCGGTGCAGCGCAGCACGAGGGCGTCGCAGCCGTCGGCCAGGACGAGCAGCAGGATCGTCTGCCCCGGTTCGGCCCGGTCGAGGGTGCCGGCCAGGCGGACCAGCGGATCGGCGGCGCCGGCGTGCCCGACCCCGGCCAGGTCGCGGACCGGGCCGTACGGGGCGAGCCGCTTCGCCGCCGTACGGGCCGTCCGGGGCCCGGGCGAGGAGATCACCACGTGGTCGACCGAGGCGGTGGTGAGCCGGGCCAGGACCCGGTCCAGCAGCGGCAGGTAGCGCTCGACGGCGAACCGCTCCTCCCACTGGTTGGCGAACGGCGTGCCCGGTGCCCGCCAGTGGTCCAGGAACTCCTCGGTGACCGTGGCCCGCTCGACCACCCGTACCGCGGCCTGTTCGGCCGGGCCGAGGAGCACCGCCGCGGCGGCGTCGCCACGGTCCAGTTCGTCGGTGCCGCCGGGGCGGCCGACGGTGACGTCGGCGGCCAGCAGCAGGGTGCCGGGCGCGGCCGTGCCGAGCAGCCCGAGGACCGACCGGTAGGAGCCGCCGAGGTCGTACGCGGGTACGTCGTCGGGCAGGGCGAGCGCGGCGTGCGCGGCGCTGGCGTTGTTCTTGCCCGCGTACGGCGGGTTGGTGGTGCTGACGACGACCGAGGCGGGTGTGCCGCCGAGCCGGCGCACCAGGCGGCCCGCCTCGACGGCCATGGTCAGCGCGTCCTCGTCGAAGGCCGCCACCCGCCGCTCGCCCCGGCCGCCGGGGGTGCCGGTGCGGGCCGCCGCGACGTCGGACGCGGTCAGCCGGTGCCGGGGCAGGTAGGCCGCGTAGGCCACGATCCCGGCGTTCACGCCGTCGCCTCCGCCGCCGGGGCCAGCCAGTCCCGCAGCACCGCGTCGGTGTCCTGGCCGGGGCGTTCGGCCGGCAACCGGTCGGCGGCCGGAGCCACCGGCGTGCCGCCCTCGGCTTCGGCGACGGCCCGCCACGGGGCGCCGGGCGCCACCATCTGTCGTCCGGCCAGCTCCCAGGAGGAGAAGAAGTTCCGGTGCGCGAGTTGCGGATGTTCCACCAGCGCCGGTACGTCGTTGACCCGCGCGCAGGCCAGCCCGTGCCGGGCCAGGGTGTCGACCAGTTCGCCCTGGTCCCGGTCGGCGAGGATCGGCCGGAGCTGTTCGTTGAGCCGGTCGCGGTTCTCCACCCGCATCGGCGCGGTGGCGAACTCGGCCTGGTCGCGCAGGTCCGGCCGGCCGAGCAGGGTGCAGAACACGGCCCAGTGCGCCTCGGTGAGGATCGCGATCGCGACCGGCCCGGTCCGGGTCGGATAGATCTCGTACGGGGCGAGCAGCGGGTGCGCGGTGCCCAGCGGCTGCGGCACCACACCGGATATGCCGTGGCTGAACACGTTGAACGCCATCACCGAGGCGGCGACGTCGAGCATGGCGACGTCGATGTGCCGGCCCCGGCCGTGCCGTTCGCGGTCGCGAAGGGCGCAGACCACGGAGAACGCGGCCACCATCGCGGCCATGATGTCGACCACCGGTACGCCGACCTTGGCGAGCTGGTCGGGCCCCTCCCCGGTGACCGACATCAGTCCGCCCTCGGCCTGGATCAGCAGGTCGTACGCCCGCCGGTCGCGGTACGGCCCCGACGTGCCGAAGCCGCTGACCGAGCAGTAGACCAGGGCCGGGTCGGCCTCGCTCAGCGTCGCGTAGTCCAGCCCGAGCCGGTCCAGGCTGCCCGGGGAGAAGTTCTCCACGACCACGTCGGCGCGGGCGGCCAGACCGCGGGCGGTGGCCAGCCCGTCGGGGGTCTTCAGGTCCAGCACGACCGACCGCTTGTTGCGGTTGACGGCGAGGAAGTGCGGGCTCAGCCCCCGCAGGTCGTTGCGGGTCCAGGCGCGGACGTGGTCGCCGACGCCGGGCGGTTCGACCTTCACCACGTCGGCGCCCATGTCGGCGAGCATCATGGTGCCGTAGGGCGCGGCCCAGGCGTGCTCGAAGGAAAGTACCCGGACCCCGTCGAGCGGGCGATCTGTCGTCGTCACGGTGCACTCCGGTAGGGCGAGAAGTCGGGTTGCCGTTTCTGGGCGTACGCGGTGGTCGCCTCGCGCTGTTCGGGCGAGCCGAAGAACCCGGCGAGGGAGTCGACCATCAGCGGCAGGTACGCGTCGGAGAGGACGTCGTCGACGTTGACGCCGAGTTTCAGCGCCCGCAGCACGGTCGGGCTCTTGGCGAGCAGGTCCCGGCACATCGCGTCGACGGCGGCGTCCAACTGGTCGTCCGGCACCACCTTGTTGACCAGGCCGATCTCCCGGGCCTGGTCGGCGGTGTAGGTGTCGCAGAGGAACAGGATCTCCCGGGCCCGCTTCTCCCCCACCAGCCGCGGCAGCAGCCTCGTGTTGAAGATCGGTGCGCCGCCGACGCGGGCCCCGACCTGCCCGAACCGGGCCGACGCGGAGGCGATCGTCAGGTCGCAGAAGCAGTGCAGTTCGTGGCCGCCGCCGATGCACCAGCCCTGCACGGCGGCGATGACCGGCTTGCCGCAGCGGCGGACCGCGGCGAACAGGTCCCGCAGGCTGCCGGCCAGCCGCAGCCAGCCGGCCCGGTCCAGGGCCGACACCATCACCTTCTGGTCGCCGCCGACGCAGAAGGCCCGCTCGCCGGCACCGCGCAGCACCACCACACCCACGGTCGGGTCCGCGTCGGCGCGGGTGAACGCGTCGGTCAGTTCCTCGATGGTCTCCATCCGTAGGGCGTTGAGCACCTCCGGACGGTTGATCGTGATCGTGGTCGTACCGCCGTCGTGGCCGACCAGGATGTCGGTGTACGTCATTCAGTGCCCCTCGAAGACGGGTGTGCGGTGTTCGGCGAACGCGGCCCGGCCCTCGGCGAAGTCCCGCGAGCCGAGGCAGACCCGCTGCCCCCAGCTCTCGAACTCCAGCGCCCCGGCCAGGTCGCCGCCGTCGGCCCGCTGCACGGCGCGTTTGGTGAACGACAGCGCCAGCGCGGGGCCGGCGGCGAGCCGGCCGGCGAACTCCGTCACCGCCTCGTCGAGCCGGTCGTCGGGGACCACCCGGTCGGCCAGCCCGATCTCCACCGCCCGCGCCGCGTCGACCCGGGTGCCGAACATCAGGATCTCCAGCGCCCGGGACCGGCCGACGAGCGCCGGCAGCGTGTACGTCAGCCCGCCGTCGGGCATCAGTCCCCGCCGTACGAACGCCGGCTCGAACCGGGCCGACTCGGCGACGACGCGGAAGTCGGCGGCGGTCGCCAGCGACATGCCGCCGCCGGCGGCCACCCCGTTCACCGCGGCGACGACCGGCTTGGGGATGTCCCACACCGCCCGGACGAAGCTGCCCAGCGGCTGCTGGAGCCGGGTCGGGTCGGCGCCGGTGGTGACCGCGTCGATGCGTTCGCCGAGGTCGGCGCCGGAGCAGAAGCCGCGGCCCGTACCGGTGAGCACCACCACCCGCACCGCCGGGTCGGCGCTGGCCCGCCGGCACAGCTCGGGCAGTTCGACGTCGGCCATCACCGAGGTGAGCGCGTTGAGCCGGTCCGGCCGGTCGAGGCGGATCCGGGCGATCCCGTCGGCGACGGTGTAGTGCAGATGCCGGTAGCCGGTCATGCCGCCGCCCCGACGGTCTCGGCGGCGCCGGCCAGGGTGGCCAGGCCGCCGTCGATCACGGTCAGGTCCCGGTCCAGGCTGACGCAGCGGAAGGCGATGTCGTCGCCTTCGAGCCACAGGTGGGTGCGGACCGTCTCACCGGGCAGCATCGGCGCGGAGAACCGCCCGGAGAGCCCGACCAGACGCTCGGACCGGTAGTCCAGGACGCTGCGCAGGATCGCGTGCGCGGCCACGCCGAGCGTGCACAGCCCGTGCAGGATCGGCCGTTCGAAGCCGGCCTCCCGGGCCACCCTGGGGTCGACGTGCAGCGGGTTGCGGTCGCCGCTGAGCCGGTAGATCAACCCGGCGCGCGGCGAGGTCGGCAGGTCGCACCAGGTGGTGGCCGGCCGGTCGGGCACGGCGGCACGTGGCCGGGCCGGTCCGGACGGGCCACCGAACCCGCCGTCGTTGCGGCAGACCAGGGTGGAGGAGAGCGTGCACAGCGGCTCGCCGGTCTCCCGGCGGCTCACCCGGCGTTCCCAGTAGACCAGGGCGGGCCGCCCGGGGCCCTTGTCGATCACGTCGGTGACCCGGGTGTGGCAGACGATGTCGTCACGGGGCCGCAGCGGCTGGTGGATGCGCAGGTCCTGTTCGCCGTGCACGACCCGGATCCAGTCGATGCCGGTGGCCGGGTCGCTGTACCAGGGACCGGGGTGGCCGAGCACCAGGGCCAGGGTCGGGAAGGCGACCATGCCCTCCTCGTAGAGGAAGCGCAGCTGCCGTTCGTCGGTCGGGTCCGTGCCGAGCCCGACGCCGAGCGCGTAGAGGATCGCGTCACGTTCGTCGTACGACTGCTCGATGACCGGGAACTGCCAGCCCAGGAGCGTGTCGAGGTCGATGGTCATGGTCATCCCGTCCTAGATCGGATCCCAGGAGAAGACGTCGCCCGAGCGCTCCAGCGGGGTGAAGCCGGTGCGGAACGACGGCACCAGGCGCTCGCGGAGCGATTCGACGTCCCACCCGTCGCCGTGGTGGATGGACCGGATCGGGCGGGGCTGGCTCATCAGGAAGATCTCGTTGCGCCGTACCACGAAGACCTGGCCGGTCACGTCGGCGGCGTCGGCGCTGAGCAGGAAGTGCACCAGCGGGGCGACCATCTCGGCGCGCATCTCGCGGAACTTCGCCACCCGGGCCCGCTGCTCCGGCGTCTCCTCGGGCAGGGTGCCGATGAGCCGGCTCCAGGCGAACGGCGCGATGGCGTTGGAGCGTACGCCGAAGCGGGCCATGTCCAGCGCGATCGACCGGGACAGCCCGACGATGCCCATCTTCGCCGCCGAGTAGTTGGCCTGGCCGAAGTTGCCGATCAGCCCGGCGGTGGACGCCATGTGCACGAACGCGCCCGAGCCCTGTTCGCGGAACCGTTCGGCGGCGGCCCGGCTGATGTTGAACGAGCCCTTGAGGTGGACCCGGATGACGTCGTCCCACTCCTGTTCGCTCATCCGGTGGAAGATCCGGTCGCGCAGGAAGCCGGCGCAGTTGACCACCGCGTCCAGCCGCCCGTACGTGCTGATCGCCTGGTCGACGGCGGCCCGGGCGGCCGCCCAGTCGCCCACGTCGGCGCCGTTGAGGACCGCCTCGCCGCCGGCGGCGACTATCTCGTCCACTGTGGAGGACGCTGGTGTGTCGTCGTTGCCGCCGCCGGCCGCGTCGGTGCCGAGGTCGTTGACCACGACCCGGGCCCCGGCGGCGGCCAGTTCGACCGCGACGCCCCGGCCGATGCCCCGGCCGGCTCCGGTCACGAGTACCACGGAGTCCTTCATGACGTCCTCGCATCCTTGGTCACACGCGGCTCCCGGGGCAGGCCGAGCACACGTTCGCTGATGATGTCCCGCTGGATCTCGTCGCTCCCGCCGGCGATCCGGCGGGCGGTGGCGTCCAGGAAGGCGTGCTGCCACCTGCCGTCGTCGAGGGCCTCCGGGCCGTCGAGCAGACCGTCGGCGCCCTGCAACGACAGGGACAGGCGGCCGACCCGGTTGACGAGCGCGGCGCCGAGCAGCTTGCCCACCGAGCCCTCGGCCCCCGGTGCACGACCCCGGGCAATGGAGGTCGTGACCCGGTTGCTGAGCAGCTCCAGGGCCTGGGCCCGCATCCAGATCTCGGCGACCTGCTGCCGGACGTCGGCGCGGCCGGCGGCCGGCGCGCCGTCGATCCGGGCCGAGCGGACGAGTTCCAGGAAGGCGTCGACGTCGACCCGGCGCCGCACGACCAGCCCCTCGCGTTCGTGGGCGAGGGTCAGCCGGGCGATCCGCCAGCCGTCCCCGGGTGCGCCGAGCAGTTCCGAGTCGGGCACGTACACCTCGTCGAGGAACACCTCGTTGAAGTGCTCGGCGCCGGTGATCTGCCGGATCGGCCGGACGGTGATGCCGGGGCTGCGCATGTCCAGCAGCAGGTAGCTCATGCCGGCGTGCTTGGGGGCGTCCGGATCGGTGCGGACCAGCAGCAGTCCCCAGTCGGCGTAGTGCGCGCCGGAGTTCCACACCTTCTGCCCGGTGACCACCCAGCCGTCGCCGGCGCGGACCGCCCGGGTGGTCACCCCGGCGAGGTCGGAGCCGGCCGCCGGCTCGCTGAACAGCTGGCACCACACCGCGCGACCGTCGAGCATCGGCGGGAGGTGCCGGGCCCGCTGTTCGTCGGTGCCGGCGTCGATGATGGTGGGGCCGGCCAGCATGGTGGAGACGATGAACGTCTCCTCGGGCACGTCGAACCGGGCCGCCTCCTGGTCCCAGACGATCTGGTCGATCAGCGGCCGACCCGCCCCGCCGAAGGGCCGGGGCCAGGTCAGGCCGGCCCAGCCGGCCTCGAACTTGGTCCGTTGCCAGGCCCGGCCGCGGGCCACCGCCGCGTCGTCGTCGGCCCGGTCGACGCTGGCCGGGGTACGGGGTGCCGCGTGCGCGGCGAGCCAGGCACGGGCCCGGGCCCGCAGTTCGGCCTGGGCGGGCGCGTCATCGAGATTCATGGTTCCCCTGTGGTGTCGGGCGGGTCGGTGGTCGTCGGGGCGTCCGGCCGCAGCGGTGGTGCGGATCCGCTCCGGCCGGACGACGACCTAGAAGCCGACCTCGCTGACCAGCGCCTTGGCGTCGGTGAGCAGGTCCGCCGGCACGATCTGCGCCGCCGGGTCGAGACTCTGCGCCTCCGCTACGCCCGCGGCGTCGTGCTCGATCATGAAAGTGATGTCCTCGGCCGAGATCGGGTGCTCCAGCGGGCCGATGATCACCTTGTACGCGTCCGGCCACATGACGTCGAAGATCGACGCGTCGATGGTGTTGAGCCGTTCCTTGGCCAGTTGCTTGGCCTTGTCCGGGTCGGCCTTCATCGCCTCGGCGGTGGCCTGCAACGCCGCCATGACCCGCACGACGCTCTCCCGGTCGGAGTCGAGGAAGCTCTTGCTGACCACGGTGGCGCCCTGCACGATCGTCTCGCCGCCGGAGGCCGGCAGGTCGGTGCCCTTGATGAACATGACACCCTCACCCCGCTGCACCGAGGTCTCCTGGAACGGCGACGGGGCCATGTAGGCGTCGACCGAGCCGCGGGTCAGCGCGGTCGGCATGGTGTTGACGGCGATGTAGGTGTTGGTGACCTTGCCGCCGACGGACGACATGGCGTCGTCGAAGACCCGGGTCAGTACGCCGTTGGCCGAGGCCTGCGCCATCGTCGCGCCGTTGAGCAGGCGCAGCCGGTCCTCGACCGACTTCGACTCCCATCCCGGGTTACGGTCGGCGAACGCCTTGGAGACGGTGACGTTGGTGAGGAAGCCGGTGGACTGCTTGTACGCGTACACCATCTGCTTGCCCTGCGCGGTGGTGAGCAGGGCGTCGGTACGTCCGACGAACGCGACCTGCGCGGAGTTCGAGGCCAGCGCGGCGATCGCCACCGACGACGACTCGGCGGTCACGAACCGGGCGTCGATCCCGTACTTCTCCAGGTAGCCGCCGTCGCGCGCGGCGAAGACGAGCTGGTGGGCGAGACTGGTCGACGAGATCGTGAAGGTCATGTCGAGCTTCTTGAGGCTGCCGTCCGGGCCGGCCGCCTCGTCGGAGCCGCAGGCGGCGAGGCCGCCGGCGCCGAGCAGTACGGCCGCGGCCAGGGCGACGGCCCGGAGTCGACGGGATCTGGCGGGAACGGTGGTTGTCGTGTGTGTCATGGCGCGGCCTCCCGGGCGACGCTTCGGTCGCCTGAGTGATGGTGAGACAGATCGGTGCCCCCGTGCGCCGCCCGCGGATCGCGGGTGGCGCTCAGCTCCCCTCGTTCCAGTGCAGGAGCTTGTGTTCGGCGAGACGGAGCGCCTGGGTCAGCGCCGTCGCGACGACCATGAGGATCACCAGTCCGGCGAAGACGCCGGCGGTGTTGAACTCGTTCGTCGCATTCTTGATCATGAATCCGATGCCCTCGGTGGCCGCGATGAACTCACCCACCACGGCCCCGATGAGCGCGTACGGCAGGGAGATCTTGAAGCCGGAGAAGACCCAGACCGCGGAGGTCGGGATGACGATCTTGCGGAAGACGGCGAGCTTGCCGCCGCCCATCAGGTAGCCCATCTCCAGCAGCGACCGGTCGACGCTCTTGGCGCCCTGGAAGGTGGTGAAGAAGACCAGGAAGAACACCAGCACCGCGGCCAGGACGACCTTCGGCAGCAGGTCGATGCCGAACCACAGGACGAACAGCGGCGCCAGCGCGATCTTCGGCAGCGTGTACAGCGCCAGCACGAACGGCTCGCAGATCCGGCCGAGCGTCCGGAACCAACCGAACAGGAAGCCGGTCAGCGCCCCGATCAACGCCCCCGGAACGAAGCCGAGCACCGTGACCAGCAGCGTGGCCTGCAGGCCGCTCCACAGTTCGTCGGTGCGCGCCCAGGTGGTCAGCTGCTCCCAGACCGCCGACGGGCTGGAGACCCAGAACTCCCACCCGAAGGCACGGGACAGCACCTCCCACAGGGTCAGACCGGTCGCCACGATCACGACCTGGATCAGCAGGATCAGCCGGGAGCGCCGCCGGGCGTTGCGCTTGACCCGGGTCTCGACCGCCGCGATCTCGGCCTCCAGGCCGCCGGTACGCCGGGCCTCGGTGACGGTCGTCATGAACGGACCTCCTCGCTCGGCTGGTCGAGCGCCTTCCACAGCCGCGACAGCAGGCCGGCGAACTCGGGAGACTCGTGCGCGGTGATCGCGCTGCGCGGCCGGCCGAGGTGGACCTCCGCCGTCATCTTGACCACGCCGGGCCGGGCACTGATCACCACGACCCGGTCCGCCAGGCTGATCGCCTCGGCCAGGTCGTGGGTGACGAAGACGAAGGTGCTCTTCGTCTCCCGCCAGATCCGCAACAGCTCGTCCTGCATCACCATGCGCAGCTGCGCGTCCAGGCTCGCGAACGGCTCGTCCATCAGGTAGGTGTCCGGCGCGTAGACCATCGTGCGGGCCAGCGACGCCCGCTTGAGCATTCCGCCGGAGAGCTGGCCGGGATAGCTGTTCTCGAACCCGCGCAGGCCCACCTGCTCGATGACCGCGCCGGCCCGGCGCTTCGCCTCGGCCGCCGTGACCCCGCGGAACTCCAGCGGCAGCATCACGTTCTTCTCGACGGTCCGCCAGGGCAGCAACTGGTCCTTCTGGGTGACGTAGCCGACCTGCCGGTTCGGGCCGCGCACCTGCCGGCCCCGGTACTCGACCCGGCCCACCGTCGGCGTCATCAGGCCGGCGGCCATGTTGAGCAGGGTGGACTTGCCGCAGCCGCTGGGCCCGACGATGGCCAGGAACTCGCCCTCGTACACGTCGAGGGTGACGCCGGCCAGCGCCCGGGTCCCGGTCGGGAAGACGATGCCGATGTCCTGGAACGAGATGTGCACGTCATCGCCGCTCCGCGCGGAGCCGCGCGCAGCCGCGTCGGACGCGGTCGTTGTATGCATGGGAATGTCGTCACCTCCGGTCGTCACTGCTGGTTCCTCGGAACTCCGGCTGCCCGCAGCAGGCCGGGAATGTCGTCGACGGACGTGGCCACGTACGCCCCGGCGGCGCGCAGCACGTCGCGTTTCGCGGCGGCGCGGGTGTCCGGTCCCTCCAGGAAGGCGCCGGCGTGGCCGAAGACGCTGCCCCGCTCGTGGTCGTCGAGGAAGTCGCCGGCGATCAGCGCGACGACGGGTTTGCCGAACCGGCCGGCGGCGATCGCGTCGGCCACCTGATGCTCCAGTGCGGGGCCGGCCTCGCCGTACATCACCACGGCATCGGTGCCGGGATCGGCCTCGCACAGCTCGATCAGGTCGGCGAAGGACTGTCCGACGACCGCGTCACCGCCGATCGCGACCGCGGTCGACACCCCGTAGCCCGCCTGGCTGACCAGGTAGGCCAGGTCGTGGGTGAAGCCGCCGGAGCGGGACAGCACCGCGACCCGACCGGGACTCATCAGCCAGGTGGCGTGGCCGAGGAAGCCGACCTTGGCCTGGCCCGGGGTGATGATGCCGCTGGTGTTGGGCCCGATCAGCCGGACCCCGGCCGCGCGGGCCGCGGCCAGCCCGGCCACGTTGTCGTGCAGCGGGATGCCCTCGGTGACCGCATGCACCCACGCCGGACCGACGGCCAGGATGTCGTCGAGCGCAGACCGGTAGACCCGGGGCGGCAGGTAGGCGATCACCGCGTCGATCCGGTGGTCGGCGGCGGCCTCGGCGCAGCTGTCGTAGACCGGCACCCCGGCGACCCGCTGACCGCTCCGGCCCGGCGCGACCCCGCACACGATCCGGGTGCCGTACGCGAGGTTCCGCTCGGTGTCCGCGCGGGCCCGTCCCCCGGTGATGCCGACGACACAGACCCTGGTTTCGGCGTCAAGCAGGATTCCCATCGCCCCTCCTCGCCACGATCCGGTCGGCCAGCAGCGCGACGGCACTGTCCACGGCGGTGTCCCGGCCGACGGCGACGCAGTGCGGGAGGGCGCTCATGATCCGCGCCGCGTCCGCCTCGTCCGGGCCGGCCATCCGGGCGACGATCACCGGTCGCTCGTCGTCGGGGCGGTCCCGCAGCGGCGCCAGCGCCGCCACCATCGCCTCGGCGAACCCGGTCACCGAGATGCTGGAGGTGATCCCGGTGACGATGAGGATGCCCTCCGGCCGCAGCGCGAGCACCTCGCCGGCGACGGCGCCCAGCAGTTCGGTGGTGGCGCTGCCGCCGGAGACGTCGGAGAAGTTGGCCGGGCGCAGGCCGTGCCGGCGCAGCGCGTCGTGCACGATGGCGAGCACCCCGCCGCCGGCGCTGATCAGTCCGACGGTGCCGTCCAGCCGCCCGAACCGGACCTCGGTGCCGCCGGGCAGGCTGCGCGCCAGCTCCCGCAGGCGCCGGTCGGCCTCGTCGGGTACGCCGACCTCGACCGCCCCGGCCGGGGCCGGCACGTCCGGATCGAGCGCGGCCTTCGCGTCGAGCACGATGGCGCCGGCCGGGCCGACGCGTACCGGGTTGAGTTCGACCAGCTTCGCCCGCAGGTCCAGGAACTCCTCGACGAGCGCCCGGGCGACCGGGCGCAGCGGTTCGGGCAGCGCCGTCAGGCCGCCGGGGTCGGCCATGGCGAACGGGATCCGCCGGGGGGCGGCCCGCCCCTCGACACCCGAGCCGCCCGGGCCGAACAGCAGCACCGGCACCCCGTGCGCGTAGTCGAAGCCGGCCGCGAGGTAGTACTCGGTGCCGTCCGGGGCGAGCTCTTCGACCAGGACCCGGTCGACCCGGTGACCGGCCACGGTGGAGCCGAGCATCGCCCTGGCGGCGGTCGCCGCCTCCCCCGGGTCGGCGGCCCGGACGACGAGCCCGCGCCGGGCCCGGTCGGTCAGCGGCACGAGGGCCTTGACCATGGTCGGGCCGGGAAGGCGGCCGGCGAGAGCCTCGACGTCGTCCGTCGCACCGATGACCGCGTGCTCGGGGACCCGTACCTGGCGCGTCGAGAGCCGGGCCTTGAGGGCTTCCTCGGTCAGCGCATGCACCACGCCTCCATCGGGTCGGGGTCGAGTCCGGGCAGCTCAGGGGGCTTCTGGAGCGGCTTGGGCCGTACGGACTAGTGATGTGACGGCAATCATGCGCCTAATATGCCTAAGACGCAAGATGCACCTAACAAAGACTTCAAGGCGGTGTGACGTGGACGCAACAAACGCACGGGTGGTGGTGACCGGGGGCTCCTCCGGCATCGGTAGGGCCGTCGCGCGGCGGCTGCACGACGCGGGAAGTCGGGTGGCCGTCCTCGACCTGCCGTCGAGCGCCCCGCCACCGGCGACCGGCGGGCCCACCTTCGTACCGGTCGACGTCACCGACCCGGATTCGGTACGGGCCGCGATCGGCGCCGCCCGGCAGGCACTCGGCGGCATCGACGCCCTGGTGAGCTGCGCGGGCGTCGCCACACCCACGCCGGTCCGGCGATCCGACGGGCAACTCCATCCGCTGGACCGCTTCCGCTCGGTCGTCGCCGTCAACCTGGTCGGGCTCTACGACGTGCTGCGCCACTGCGTCGACGCGATGGCCGACAACGAGCCCGGCCCCGACGGCGAACGCGGCGTCATCGTCAACATCAGTTCCATCGCCGCGTTCGACGGCCAGATCGGACAGTCCGCGTACGCGGCGACCAAGGGCGCCATCGCCTCGATGACCCTGCCCCTGGCCCGGGAACTGGGCGCCCTCGGCATCCGGGTACTCAGCCTCTGTCCCGGCATAGTGGACACCCCGATGCTCGCCGGGATGCCGGAACCGTTGCGGGACCGGCTGACCGCCCTGCCGGTCTTTCCCCGCCGGCTGGCCGACCCGGCCGAGATCGCCGAGTTCGTGCTGACCTGCCTGGAGATCCGGCTACTCAACGGCGAGGTGGTACGCCTCGACGCGGCGACCCGGATGCCGCCCCGCTGACCCCGGCCGGCGCCCCGCCGGCTCGCCCCGCCCCCATCCGCCGACCGCAGGAGACCGCCATGCCCGAGGTCCAGACCTCCGTCACCGACGGGGTCGCCACGATCACCCTCAACCGACCGGACCGCCGCAACGCGCTGACCCACGAACTGGTCGACGAGTTCGTCGCGGCGATCGACACCGTCGAGGCCGACCCCGCCACCCGCGCCATCGTCGTCACCGGCGCCGGCAGCGCCTTCTGCGCCGGCGCCGACCTCGGCGCCCTGCACGGGGCGGACGAGGCGACCCTGCGCGGCATCTACGCCAGCTTCCTGCGGGTCAGCCGGATCACGCTGCCCACCATCGCCGCCGTCAACGGGCCGGCCGTCGGCGCCGGCATGAACCTGGCGCTGGCCTGCGACGTACGGATCGCGGCCGGGTCGGCACGCTTCGACGCCCGGTTCCTGCGGGTCGGGCTGCACCCCGGTGGCGGTCACGGCTGGCTGCTGCGGCGCGCCGTCGGTCCCTCGGCCGCCGCCGCCATCGTGCTGTTCGGCGAGGTCCTCGACGGCGCCCGCGCCGAAGCGGTCGGCCTGGCCTGGCGCTGCGTCGCCGATGCGGAGGTGGTCGCGTACTCGACCGCCCTGGCGGCCCGGCTCGCCGGCACCCCCCGGGAACTGCTGACCCGGACGAAGGCCACGCTCGCCGGCACGGCCGCCGTACGGGACCACGCCGAGGCCGTGGAACTCGAACTCGACCAGCAGTTGTGGTCCCTCGGGCAGAGCCGGTTCGCCGCCGGAAGCACCGGAAGCGCCGGGAGCGCCGCGTGACCACGCCCCTCGACGAACTGTGGCGGCCCGTCGCACCACCCGACGAGCAGGAGGCCGCGGCGATCCGCGCGGAACGCGTCCGGGTCCGCGAGTTCCTCGCCGGCTCCCTCGACCGGGGACTCTTCGAGCCGCGGTGCGACAGCTGGCTCGGCGGCTTCTCCCCCGAGTTCTCGAAGGCCCTGGCCGTACGCGGCTGGATCGGGATGACCTGGCCCCGCCGGTACGGCGGGCGGGCGGCGTCGAACCTGCTGCGCCAGGCGGTCGTCGAGGAACTGCTCGCCGCCGGGGCGCCGGTGGCCGCCCACTGGTTCGCCGACCGGCAGGTCGGCCCCGGGCTGCTGCGCTACGGCTCCGAGGAGCAACGGGACCGGCTGCTGCCCGCCATGGCCCGGGGCGAGCTGTACGTCGCCATCGGAATGAGCGAGCCGGACAGCGGCTCGGACCTCGCCTCGGTACGGACCCGGGCCCGGCAGGTGGCCGGCGGCTGGCGGGTCACCGGCACGAAGGTCTGGACGAGCCACGCCCACCGGTCGCACCTGATGCTCACGCTGGTCCGCACCGCCGCCCCGGACCCGGGGTCCCGGCACGCCGGGTTCAGCCAGCTCCTGGTCGACCTGTCCGCGTCCGGCGTCGCTGTCAACCCGATCCCGTATCTCGACGGCGGCCACCACTTCAACGAGGTCGTCCTCGACGACGTCTTCGTCTCCGACGGCATGGTGGTCGGCACCCCCGGGCAGGGCTGGACGCAGGTGACCGCCGAACTGGCCCACGAACGCAGCGGACCCGAGCGCTACCTGTCCACGTTCCCGCTGCTCGAACGGATGAGCGCGACGCTGGCCGGCGGCGGCGACGAGGTGGGCGGCGTGCTCGGGCGCGCGTACGCCCGGCTGTGGGTGCTGCGCCAGATGTCGACCGGGGTGGCCCGCTCGATCGACGCCGGGACGGCGTCGTCGCTGGTCACCGCCCTGGTCAAGGACATGGGGACCCGGCTGGAGAACGAGATCGTCGACGAGGCCCGGCGGTGGCGCCCGAGCGCTCCGGCGCCCGACGCTCCGGACGGGTACGACCGGCTGCTCGCGCAGGCCCAGTTGCACGCCCCGGGCTTCACCCTGCGTGGCGGGACCAGCGAGATCCTGCGTGGGCTGGTGGCCCGCGCGATCGGCATGCGATAGCGAGGAAACCATGGAAGAGCTGCACCAGTTGATCGGGCGGATCTGCCTCGACCACGACAACGACGAGGACGGTCTCTGGCGGACGCTGACCGAGACCGGACTCGACCGGGCGGGCATCCCGGAGCGGTTCGGCGGCACCGGCGGCGACCCCGCCGACGCCCTCGCGGTGGCCGCCGCGCTGGCCGAACACGGTGCGGCCACGCCCGTGGCCGACCAGTCCGTCCTCGCCGGCTGGCTGGCCGCCCGCGCCGGCATCCGGCTGCCGACGGGGCTGGTCGTCGTCGCCGGCGACGCGGACCTACGGTCCGAGAACGGTCAGATCCACGGCACGGCGCGGCGGGTGCCGTGGGCGTCGCGGGCCGGACATCTGCTCGTCCCGGTGGCCACCGCGCCGGACCGGACCGCGGTGGCCCTCGTCCGCGTCGAGCAGGTCCGGGTGCGTCCCGGCCGGAACCTCGCCGACGAGCCCCGCGACGACGTCGAGTTCGCCGCGGTCGTACCGGACGAGAGCCGGACCGTCGCGGCGCCGGCGCACGACACCCTCCTGCACCGGGCGGCGCTCGTCCGCGCCGTGCAGATCGCCGGCTCGCTGCGGGCGGTGCTGCGGATGACCCTGCGCTACAGCACCGAACGGGTCCAGTTCGGCCGCCGGCTGTCCCAGTTGGACGTGGTCCGGCAGCAGGTCGCGCTGATGGCCGGCGAGGTCGCCGCGACCTCGGCCGCCGTCGGGGCGGCCGTCGACCAACTGCTGCTCGCCAACGACACCGACGCGACGCGGTTCGCCGTGGCCGCGGCCAAGGTGCAGGCCGGGACGGCGGCGACCGCGGTGGCCCGCGCGGCACACCAGGTCCACGGCGCGATCGGCGTCACCCGCGAGTACCCGCTGCACCGGCACACCCGCCGGCTGTGGGCCTGGCGGGACGAGTCCGGCGGCGAGGAGTTCTGGGCCCGCCGGCTGGCGGCCCTGGTGCACGGCGCCGACCGGCCCCTGTGGGAGACCCTGGTCGGCTAGCGGAGCTGGCCGCCGTCACGGCGGCCAGCTCCGGGCCGTACGGGTCAGCCGGTCATCTCGGGCTTGAGGACGACCTTGGTGTAGCCGTCGACGCGCCGGTCGAACTTGTCGTACGCGTCCGGTGCCTCGGTCAGCGGCAGTTCGTGCGACACCACGATCGACGGGGTCGCACGGCCACTGATGATCATGTCCCGCAGGTGCCGGTTGTAGCGCATCACCGGGCACTGCCCGGTCCCGATCCGCTGTCCCTTCGAGAACATCTTCCCGAAGTTGAAGCCGATCCGGCCGTGCTTGGCACCCTCGTCCACGGCCCCCGGGTCCTCGGGCACGTAGACACCGATCACGCCGATGCCGCCGGTACTGCGTACGACGTCGACCAGGTTGTCGAGCACCCGTGCGGGCTGCTCGCCCTCCTTGCCGTGGGCCTGGTAGCCGACGGCGTCCACGCCCCGGTCGACGCCCCGCCCGTGGGTGGCGTCGACGATCTGCTCGACCGGGTCGGCGACGGTGAAGTCGATCCGGGTCGCGCCGAGCTTCTCGGCCAGCGCGAGCCGGTCGTTCTCCTTGTCGACGACGAAGACCTGGGTGGCACCGCGCAGCATCGCGCTGTGCGCGGCGAGCAGCCCGACCGGGCCGCCGCCGAAGACCGCGACGGTGTCGCCGGGTTCCATGCCGGCCAGTTCGGTGCCGTGGTAGCCGGTCGGGAAGATGTCGGAGAGCATGGTGAAGTCGTTCTCCTGCTCGTCGCCCTGCGGCAGTTCGAGCAGGTTGAAGTCGGCGTGCGGGACCCGCAGGTACTCGGCCTGGCCACCGTCGTACGGGCCCATGTCGGCGTAGCCGTAGGCGGCGCCGTCCCGGCCCGGTATGGGATTCATCCGCAGGCAGTACGACGTCCAGCCGGTCAGGCAGTTGCGGCAGTAGCCGCACGCGATGTTGAACGGTACGGAGACCCGGTCGCCGACCCTGACCCGGTCGATGCCGCTGCCGACCTCGGTGACGATGCCCATGTTCTCGTGCCCGAGGATCTTGCCCTGCTCGACGTTCGTCCGCCCCTCGTACATGTGCAGGTCGGATCCGCAGATGTTGGTCGAGGTGACCTTGATGATCGCGTCGGTGTCCTTCTTGATCTTCGGATCGGGTACGTCCTGCACCGTCACCGAACGCGGTCCCTCGTAAACCACTGCCTTCACGTCGTTCACCCCCTGCGTCGCTTCCTCTTCACATAAGGTGTGCCCGCTGAAACCGCGTTGAACCGTCCCCGGCCGACGTCCCCGGGCGGCGGCGCGAAAATGCGATCGAGCGCGAACCTGCCCGGGTGCGAGGATCGGCGGATGCCGGCATCCCGCACCGACCTGCTGCGTTGGCAGTTCGACCTGACCTGGTCGCTGCTCGAATACCACCTGGAGCGGCTGGAGCCGGACGACCACCTCTGGGTGCCGGCCGGCGTCCACTGGACCGTACGTCCGGACGCCGACGGCCGGTGGGTGCCGGACTGGGCGGAGTCCGAGCCGGAGCCGGTCCCGGTGCCCACGATCGCCTGGACCACCTGGCATCTCGGCTGGTGGTGGACGGTGACCATCGACCACGCCCGGGGTCGTACGCCACGAGACCGCACCGAGGTCCGGTGGCCCGGTGACGGCGCCGGGGCGGTGGCGTGGCTGCGCGACCTGCGCACCGAGTGGCTGGCGGTGCTCGACCGGCTCACCGACGCCGACCTCGACCGGCCCGCCCCGTTCCCGTGGCCGGCCGACTCCGGGCTCACCGTCGCCCACATGGTGGGCTGGGCCAACGCGGAACTGATGAAGAACGTCGCCGAGATCGGCCAACTCCGCCTGCTGCGCGCCGCCCGCGGTTGACGGGTGCCCGGTGTGGAAACCTGACGCCCGGATCACCGAGGCGGTTCGCGAGAAATGGAGTTGGCGATGCGACGTACCCCGTCGGTTTCCTGTGTGTTCGTGTGTCACGACGGCGCCGGGCGGCTGCTGCTGGCCCGGCGCGGGCCGGGCGCCCGCGACGAGCCCGGGACCTGGGACACCGGCGCCGGGGCGCTGGAGTTCGGCGAGAGCTTCGAGGACGCGGTCACCCGCGAGGTGCGCGAGGAGTACGCCGCCGACCCGCTGGAGATCACCCTGCTCGGCGTACGCAACGTGCTGCGCGACGACCCGCCGTCGCACTGGGTCGCGGTGGTCTTCGCGGTACGCGTCGACCCGGCACGGGTCGAGATCGGCGAGCCGCACAAGTTCGACCGGCTCGACTGGTTCGCCCCCGACGACCTGCCGCGGCCGGCCCACTCCCAGCTCATGGCCACCCTGGCGCTGCTGCCCGACCGGCTGCCGCCGGCACCTCCACCGGCCGGGTGACGCCGCGTCGCCATGTGACGCCGTAACGCGAGGGTAATTTTTAGGACCCCTATCTATTGACATGGGTCGCTTGCCGGGTAAGGGTGGATTCGAGCGAGAGAGCGCTCTCAGGCAGGCCATATCAGGCCAGGAAGGAGCATTTCGTTCGGGGCATGAGTGTGCCCAGAGCGCGGCCAGAAGGCCGCAACCGTAAGGAGTTGATACATGCGTACAGGACGGAAGCTGCTCCACCGACTGGCCGTGGTCGCGGCCGCCGCGTCCACCGCCGTCGCGCTCGGCGGGGCGGCACCGGCGTCCGCCCTACCGCCGGACCACCTGCCGCTCCACGTCACCAACAACTCGGGCCGCGGCGAGCAGATCCACCTCTACGTCCTCGGGGTCAACCTGGCCACCGGCCGGCTCGGATACGTCGACGCCGGCGGCACCTTCACCGCCTGGTCGGGCGGGTCGCTGCCGCCGAGCCCGGCACCCGACGTCGCGATCGCCGGCCCGGCCGGCGGCGCCACCACCACCCTGCAGATCCCGCGCGGCCTGTCCGGCCGGGTCTACATGTCGTTCGGCGAGAAGCTGAAGTTCTTCCTCAGCCCGGACGGGCTCGTGCAGCCGGCGCCATGGGCGTCCGGCGACCCCAACCACGGCATCCTGTTCGACTGGAGCGAGTTCACCTACAACGACGACGGGCTGTGGCTCAACAGCTCGCAGGTCGACATGTTCAGCGTGCCGCACTCGGTCGGGGTCACCGGTGCCGACGGCGGCAGCAGCACCGCCGGCGATCTGGTCGCGGGCGGCCGCGACGGCATCTTCGACGCGCTGGCCGGCCAGCCCGGCGACTGGGGCCGGCTGATCCACACCCGCGCCGACGGCACCCGGCTGCGCGTCCTGTCACCGCACAAGGGCATCGACACCGCCGTCTTCAGCGACACCTACCTCGACGGCTACATCGCGCAGGCGTGGGACACCTACCGGGACACCACGCTGACCGTGGTGCCGTTCCAGCACGAGCCGGACAAGAGGTTCCACGGCCGCACCGACGGCGCCGGGGTACTGCGGTTCACCGACGGCGGCGGCGCCGAGGTGGCCTCGTTCCAGCGACCGACCACAAAGGACGTGTTCGGCTGCGACGGCCGGCTGCACGCCCCGAACGACCACGTGGTGGGGCCGATCGCGCGTACGCTGTGCGCCGCGCTGCACCGCTCCACGCTCGGGTTCGCGCACACCCAGCCGACGTACGACCCGACCGGCTTCTACACCCGGGACGTCACCGACCACTACTCGCGGGTCGTCCACGAGCACATGGTCGACGGCCGGGCGTACGGCTTCGCCTTCGACGACGTCGGCGGCTTCGAGTCCCTGGTCCACAACGGCTCCCCGGTCGCGGCCCGCATCACCCTGACCGCCTTCTAGCCCCTACTCCCGCCCCCCGCCCCACCCTCCCCGCGATCTTGCACTTGTCTCCCCCTTTTGCTCAGGTTTGTCGGGCGACAAGTGCAAGATCGCGAGGTCAGGGCGACGGGATCAGGGGCGACGGGGTCAGGGGCGGCGGGCCGTTGTTTCGCGGGGGACCAGGCGGTGTGGGAGGACCACGGGTGGTCCCGGGTCGGGGGCGGGGCCGGCGGTGCCGGCGTCGATCACCCGCCGGGCGGCCATCGCGCCCAGCTCGTACAGCGGCAGGCTGACCGTGGTCAGGCCGACGAACCGGGCCACCGGCAGGTCGTCGATGCCGGCGACGGAGACCTGCCCGGGGACGTCGATCCGGGCCTGCCGCAGGGCGTTGAGCGCGCCGACGGCGGCCTCGTCGTTGGCGGCGACGATCGCGTCGGGCAGGTCCCGGCTGGCCAGCACCCGCAGCGCCGCCGCATGGCCGGCCTCGAAGTCGAACCCGCCCTCGACGCACTCCGCGAGGTCGCGCAGACCGGCCTCGGTCATCCGGTCGAGGAACCCGGCGCGGCGCTGCTCGGTGGCGACCATGCCGGCCGGCCCCTCGACGAAGACGATCCGCCGGTGCCCCTGGGACACCAGGTGGTCGGTGAGGTCGTACGCGGCGGCACGGTTGTCGGCGGTGATGACCGGGCAGTCGATGTCGCGCTCGGTCAGCGAGATCGACAGCACGCCCCGCTCGCGCGCCGCCGCGACCGCCTTCGCCAGCTCCGGCGTCCGCGGGTCGTCGACGTAGCCGCTACCGGCGAAGATCACCCCGGCCGCCCGGTAGTCACGCATGGTCTGCAGCCGGGTTATCTCCGAACTCGTCCGCCGGTCGGCGTTGGACAGCATCGTGACGTATCCGGCCCGGGTCGACATGTCGTCGACGCCGCGCGCGATCACCGAGAAGTACGGGTTGACGATGTCGCTGACGATCACCCCGATGAGCCGGCTGGTGCGGGTGACCAGCGCCTGGGCCAGGGCACTCGGTGAGTAGCCGAGGCGCTCGGCGGCGGCCAGGACCCGCGAGCGGGTGTCGGCGGAGACCGGGTGGGTGGCGCCGTTGAGCACCCGGGAGGCGGTGGCGACGGAGACGCCGGCCTCCCGGCTCACGTCGGCGAGCGAGGCCATCGCACCCTCACTTCGGTTCGGAGAACGTTTGCCGTTACTTTGCCACACCCGACCACACCGAAGCCACCCCGACACCGCCCGCCCTTGGCCCCCGCTCCCGATCGGTCCGGAAAACCGCAGGTGACAGCCCGGCTCAGGTAACGGGCTGATGTCAGACTCTTGACGGCGGTGTTAGGTGGGCCACTAGCATGCGGAAACGGCAAACGCTTTCCACTCACGTTGAGTGACCAGAGGAAGAGCAGGCACCCCCATGAGCCACCGAAGCCTCTCGACACGAACCGCCCGGGCCACCCGCCGCACCCTGGCCGCGGTCACCGCCGCCCTGCTGACCGCCGCCGTCGCCGCCTGCGGTGGTGGCGGTGGCGCCACCACCAACGCCGACGGCACGCTGACCTTCTCGGTCGCCCTGATCGAGCCCGACATCACCACCGTCCCGATCCTGGCCGCGCTCGACGCCGTACGGCAGGAGGGGCACCAGGTCAAGGTCGTCGAACTCGCCGAACCGGAGCTGGCCATCGAGGGCCTGGCCAAGGGCGACTACGCGTTCTCCGCCGAGGCGACCAGCCCGGCCCTGATCGCCATCCAGCAGGGGGCCCCGATCCGGATCATCGCCGACGTGGTCGGCAACCAGTGGGCCGTCTACGGCACCACCGGCGTCAACACCTGCGACGACCTGGCCGGCCGGCCGTTCGGCATCTTCAGCGAGGGCGCGGTCGCCACCGCCATGGCGAAGGACTGGGTACGCGGCACCTGCGCCGCCGGCAAGGAACCGCGCTACCTGACCATCGGTGGTTCCGACGTACGCGCCCAGGCGCTGCTCGCCGGCGAGATCGACGCGACCCCGCTGGAGATCACCGACGCGGTGACCCTGGAGGCGTCGGGCAAGACCGGCTTCACCCGGATCGCCGACTTCGCCACCAGCCTGCCCGACCTGCACCCGCAGACCGTCTACGCCAACGCGGACTTCATCGGCGACCACCGCGAGGTGACCCAGCTCTTCGTCGACGCCCTGGTCGCCGAACACCGCAAGATCAACGAGAACCCGCAGTACCTGGTCGACCTGGTCACCAAACACCTGCCGGACACCAAGGACCCGAACGTCGCCCAGATCGCGCAGCGCTACGTCGACGGCGGGCTCTTCGACGCGGCGGCGCTGACCGACACCAACGTGCAGGGCACGATCGACTTCTTCGTCCGGGCCGGCGTGCTCAAGGACGGCATGACCGCCGCCGACGCCGCCGACCTGTCGTTCGTCAAGGCGACCTCGTGAGCACCCTCGCCGGCCCGCTGCCGCCACGCCGGCGGGGGCTCCTGCGCCGGATCGCCGACTCCGACCGGCCGTACCAGATCCTGACCTTCGTCGTGTTCGCCGTCGTCTGGGAGGTCTACGCGCGAGAGTGGGGCGGGCTGCTGATCCCCACCTTCGGCGAGACCGTCGCCGCCACCTTCGAACTGCTCGGCGACCCCGAACTGTGGCACGCGCTGTACGTCAGCAACCAGGCGCTGGCGATCGGCTTCGGGATCGCGGTCGTGGTCGGCGTACCGGTCGGGATCGTGCTCGGCCGGTTCCCGACCCTGGAGCGGTTCAGCGACGTCTACCTCAACATCCTGCTGGTCACCCCGATGGCGGCGATCATCCCGCTGCTGGTGATGTCGGTCGGCTTCGGGCTGACCTCGCGGGTCATCCTGGTCACCGTCTTCTCGATCGTGATGGTGATCGTCAACAGCCGGACCGGGGTGCGCGGCGTCGACCCCGGGCTGATCGAGATGGCCCGCTCGTTCGGCGCCTCCGAGCGCCAGATCTGGCGGGAGATCCTGCTCCCCGGCGCCCTGCCCGCCATCATGACCGGAATCCGGCTCGGCCTCGGCCGCGCCGTCACCGGCATGGTCATCGTCGAACTGCTCATGGTCTCGGTCGCCCTCGGCGGCCTGATCCTCGAATACCGCGGGCTGTTCATGGCCCCGCTGCTCTACGGCACGATCGTGATCATCCTGGCCGAGGCGCTGCTGCTCATCTCCATCGCCCGGTGGTGCGAGCGCAAGCTCACCCCGTGGGCCAGGACCAACTCCGCGAAGGACCCCCGATGATCGAAATCAGCGGCCTGCACAAGAGTTTCGTCGGCCAGGACGGCAGCACGGTCAACGCCCTGGACGACGTCAACCTGACCGTCAACGAGAACGAGTTCCTCACCGTGCTCGGCCCGAGCGGGTGCGGAAAGACCACCCTGCTCAAGGCGATCGCCGGGCTGATCGGTTGGGACAGCGGCGACATCGTCATCGACGGGCAGCCGGTGCGCGGCCCCGGCCCGGACCGCAGCATGGTGTTCCAGAACTTCGCGCTGATGCCCTGGGCCACGGTTCTCGACAACGTCGCCTTCGGGATGCGGATGCGCGGCGTCGGCAAGGCCGAGCGCGAGGAGCGGGCCCGTACGCTGATCAAGACCGTCGGGCTGTCCGGCTTCGAGACCAAGCGGCCCGGCGAACTGTCCGGCGGCATGCAGCAGCGGGTCGGCATCGCCCGGGCCCTGGCCGTACGCCCCAAGGTCCTGCTGATGGACGAGCCGTTCGGTGCCGTCGACGAGCAGACCCGGCGGCTGTTGCAGGAGGAACTGCTCGGCATCTGGGAGGGCCAGCAGCTCACCGTCGTCTTCATCACGCACAGCATGGAGGAGGCGGTGCTGCTCGGCGACCGGGTGGTGCTGATGAGTGCCCGGCCGGGCCGGATCGCCGAGATCGTGCCGGTGCCGATGGCCCGCCCCCGCTCGCACGACATCGGCGCGGTCGGCCGCTCCCCCGAGTACGTGCAGATCACCGCGTACCTGTGGGACCGGCTGCGGGACATGCACGAGGAGCACCGCGACGTCCGCGCCGGGGTGACGGCGTGAGCGAGCGCAGCGAGCGAACCATCAGGTGCAGTGCCGGACACGACGGTGCCGAGCGAAGCGAGGTGACGGCGTGAGCACCATCGCGGGTGGGCGGCAACTGACCTCGGCCCGGGCACCCGGGCTGCTGTCGCCGCGGCGGCTGCCGGCCGGGGTGATCAGCCTGGCCGTGGGTGCGGTCGTCTGGGAGATCGCCGGGCGGATCGTCGACCAGCCGTTCCTGCCGCCGCTGAGCGCCGTGGTCGCCCGGCTGGCGGACATGGTCGGCAGCGGGATGATCGTCAGCAGTCTCGGGGCCAGCCTGACCAACCTCGCTCTCGGCTTCGGGATCTCGCTGGCGCTGGGGCTGGTCGTCGGGGTGGCGATGGGCCGCTACCGCAAGGTCGAGGCGGCGCTCGGGGTCTACGTCTACGCGCTGCTGACCGCGCCGTCGCTGGTCTTCGCGCCGATCTTCTTCTCGCTGCTGGGCGACGGCCGCGGGTCGATCGTCGGGGTCGTGGTGATGTACTCCGCGTTCATCATGATCATCAACACCGCGTCGGCGATCCAGACGGTTCCCGGCCACCTGGTCGAGATGGCCCGCTCCTACGGGGCGAGCGAGCGCCAGGTGCTGTTGCAGATCATGCTGCCCGCCGCCGCCCCGCTGATCATGGCCGGGGTCCGGCTCGGCGTCGGCCGGGCCGTCGTCGGCATGATCAACGGCGAGATGTTCATCTCCGTCATCGGCCTCGGCCGGATCGTCACCCAGGCCGGCGGCCGCTTCGACGGCGCCGGGGTGCTCGCCATCCTGCTGGTCATCATCGCCGTCGCGCTCGGTGCGGTCGCCCTGGTGCAGGCCGTCGACCGCCGGCTCACCCGCTGGCTGCCGACCACGTCGCGGCCCGCCACCACGTCCCGCCGGCCGGCACCGGCCGGGGCCCGCAAGACCTCCGGAGGAACCCCGTGAAACTCGACGCCTACAGCCACATCCTGCCGGCCCGCTACTTCGAGCGGATGCGCGAACTCGTCGTCGACGCCGGCGCGCTGCGCCGCTGGCTGGAACTGCCGGCCCTGCACGACGTCGAGGCCCGGCTGCGGATGATGGACGAGTTCGGCGCCGACTACCAGCAGATCCTCACCCTCTCGTCGCCGCCGATCGAGCTACTCGCCGGGCCGGCCGACTCCCCCGCGCTGGCCCGGCTGGCCAACGAGTCGATGCGGGAGCTGTGCGACCGCTATCCGGACCGGTTTCCCGCGTTCGTCGCCTCGCTGCCGATGAACAACCCGGACGCCGCGCTGGACGAGCTGGCGTTCGCCATCGACCAGCTCGGCGCCCGGGGCGTACAGGTCTTCACGAACGTCAACGGCCGGCCGCTGGACGACCCGCCGCTGCGGCCGATCTTCACCGAGATGGCCCGCCGCGACCTGCCGATCTGGATGCACCCGACCCGCGGCGCAGGCACCGCCGACTACGCCAGCGAGGACACGTCGCGGTTCGAGATCTGGTGGGCGCTGGGCTGGCCGTACGAGACGAGTGCGGCGATGGCCCGGCTGGTCTTCTCCGGCATCATGGTCGAGAACCCCGATCTGAAGATCATCACGCACCACATGGGGGCGATGATCCCGTTCCTTGAGGGCCGGGTCGGGCTGGGCTGGAGCGACCAGCTCGGCAGCCGTACGCCCGGGGGTTACGCCGCGCTGCGGGAGCGGATGCCGCTGCGGCCGGTCGACTACTTCCGCCGGTTCTACGCCGACACGGCGTTGTCCGGGTCGCTGATCGGCACCCGGTGCGGGCTGGACTTCTTCGGTGCCGAACGGGTCCTCTTCGGCACCGACTGCCCGTTCGACCCGGAGGGCGGCCCGATGTACATCCGGGAGACGATCAAGGTCATCGACGCGCTCGGGCTGACCGAGGAGGACCGGGACCGGATCTACCACGGAAACGTGCTGCGCCTGATGCGGCTGCCGCTGCCGGCCCCCGCCGCGGGCTGACCACCGACCCCTCGCGATCTTGCACTTGTCCACCCCGTCCGCCTTCAACGGGCCGCAAGTGCAAGATCGCGAGGCCATTTCCGGCGGCCATTCCGGTCAGCGGTGGTTCACCAGCTTCCGGCGCATGCACACCCGCGGCCACCGGTCCAGCCCGTGTCCGGCCTCCCGCCGCCGGATCTCCCGCAGTCCCGGCGTCCACCGCTCCTCGTCCAGCACCCGGAACCCGCACCGCAGGTAGTACGGCGCGTTCCAGGGCACCTCGGCGAACGTGGTCAGGGTCAGCGCCGGCACCCCGTCGGCCGCCGCCCGCCGCGCGGCGTCCTCCAGCAGCGCGCGGCCGATCCCGCGCCGCGCGTGGTCGGGACGCACCGACACCTGCTCGACATGGACGTTGCCGTCGACCGGATCGGTGAGCAGGTATGCCACCGGCCGGTCGGCCGGGTCGACCGCCACCCGGGCCCGGTCGGCCCGCCGGTAGGCCGCCAGGACCGCCACCGGCGGTGGCTCGTCGTCGGCGATCTCCGGCATCCCGACCTCACGAAAGCAGGCGCCGGCCGCCCGCTCGATGTCCCGCAGGATCTCCAACTCGTCCACGCCGACCGTCCGGATACGCACCGCGCCATTCTCGGCGCACCGGCCGGACCGGCCCACCGGTTTTCGGCCCGCCGGTGTCCCGCCCGTACCCGGTGGTCGTTTGCCCCGGTCACGCCGGGGAAGCCAGAGAGCATGTGGTCAGGACTCCTCTCCGGCGCGGCCGCCGGTGCCGCCGGCACCACGGCCCTCGACGCCGTCACCTACCTCGACATGGCCCAACGCGGCCGCCCCGCGAGCAGCACCCCGCAGCGGACGGTCGAAGCCATCACCGGACGGCTGAAGGTCGACGTCCCCGGCGACGGCGACACCCGGCAGAACCGGCTCACCGGCCTCGGCGCACTGTCCGGCATCGGCACCGGCGTCGCGGTCGGTGCCGCCTTCGGTGCCCTGCGCGCCGTCGGGTTCCGTCCCCACCCGCTGCTCGCGTCGGTGGTCATCGGGCTGGCCGCGATGGCCGCCAGCGACGTACCGATGGCCGGGCTCAAGGTCAGCGACCCGCGTACCTGGTCGGCCGGGTCGTGGCTGAGCGACATCATTCCGCACCTGGCGTACGGCGCCGTCACCAGCGCCGTGCTCGCGGCCACGGACCGGCGGGGCCGGCGGTGAGACGCACCCGGCCGGTGGCCGGACCGGCCCGCCGGATCCGCACCCACGCCCGGCACATTTCCGGCGGCCATCTCCGCCAAGACGGCCACCGGCGCCGCAACGGCCACCGGGCCGGGGCGGGGACGGCATGGCGGGCGGTGGTGCTGGGCGCGGCGACCGGCGGGCGCAGCATGACCGGGCTGGCCGGTATCACGCTCAGCGCCCGGCCCCCGGTCGCCAGACCGCTGCGGATCCTGGCCACCCTCGCCGCCGCCGGTGAACTCGCCGCCGACAAGAGTCCCCGGACGCCGAGCCGACTCGCCCCGGCCCCGCTGGCCGGGCGGCTCGCCACCGGTGCCGTGGCCGCCACCGCGCTCGCCCGGCGTGACGGCACCCGGCCGCTACTGCCGGTCCTGCTCGCCTGTGCCGGGGTCGTCGCCGCCAGCATGGTGGGGGTCCGCTTTCGGGCGTACGCGAGCCGGCGCGGTCATCCGACCCTGGCCGCGTTCGCCGAGGACCTGGTGACGGTCGGCCTGGCCACGACAGCGGTCCGGCACACCGGGCCGGCGCGGTTCGCCGTACTCCGTCCCTAGCGGGCCGGCGGGCACGCCGCTGACGGGTATCGCGGGTCCGTCCTCCGGAAAGGACTACGGGCACCCGCCGCCGCAAGCGACGACGGGTGCCCGCAACCTTGTCAGCGGGTCAGGCTCAGAAAGCCTGGCCCCCCGGCTGCACGACGCCGTTCACCGTGAGCTGGTACGGCGCGTACTGGGTGACCTGCTCGGTCGGCTCGTCGTACGCGACGATCGCGACGACCTTCGGGAACGCGCTGAGCAGCAGCAGCTGGGCCCAGCCGACGGAGAAGTTGTCCTTGCCGTCGAACTCGAACTGCCAGGTCAGGTTGAGCTGCTCGTTGATGCCGATCAACCGGACGTTCCAGTTGTGGACGTCGGTCGGACGGATCTCGCTCGGCGAGTCGAACGCGGCGAGGCTGGAGCCGTCGCTGACCGTCGTGCCACCGACCGTGACGTCGTCGACGAGCAGACCGCCCTCGTTGACGCCGCCGTCGCTGACGTAGCGGAACCCGACCAGGATCGTCTGACCGGCGTACGCGGACAGGTCGAACGAGTGCGGTTCGAACCCGTTCGTGGTGCCGTTCAGCGACGGGCCGAGCGGGCCGTCGATGGTCTTGTCACCGGCGATGGCCGTGTAGGTGGCGCCTCCGTCGGTGGACACGACCACGTAACCGTAGTCGTAGCCCGCCTCCGCGCCGTACTTGGCGAGGAAGCGCAGCGTCGGGTCGGTCGTCGGGACGGCCACCGAGGCGATCGCGCCGACGTCGAGGCTGTTGCCGTTGCCGGACCACAGCACCGAGTTGCCCGGCCGGTCCGGGTCGTTGTCGACCAGGGTCCAGGCCAGCGGGACCGCCGGCAGCGACGGCGAGCCGTTGAACTTCACCGACCGCAGGTCACGGCCGCGCAGGACCTGACCGTTGGCCTTCTGGAGCGGCACGAAGTCCGCGCCGTTCGGAGCCGCGCCCGGGGTGATGTTCGCCGCCGGGTTGGCCAGGTTGACCGTCGAACGCAGGCTGGGCGAGGTGACCCGGCCCTTCGGCACACCGAGCGACAGCCCGAAGCGGGAGTCGCCGATGATCTTGTCGACCAGGGTCATCGTCTGGTAGTCGTGGATGACCTTGTAGAGGTCGTTCTCGCCCTCGGCGGCCAGAGCCGCCTCGATGCTGGCCAGGCCCTGGAGGTCGCCGTCCTGGTGCAGCCGCGAGATGAACTCCGTGCCGTACCGGTCGTACAGGAACAGCATGAACTGGTAGACGTTGCCGTAGTCGGCGAGCACGGCGCTCGGGTTGCTGCCCTCGTTCCACAGGTTGAGGGAGTTCTCCGGGCCACCGCAGTCACGCGGGTTGGTGTTGTTCGGCGTCTGGACCGTGCCGAAGCCCTGGTAGCAGTAGAGGTGACCGTCACCACCCAGGTCGAACACGGTCTTGGTGGCGTCGGTGTAGCCGGTGAGGGTCTGCGCGAAGTCCGACAGCCCCTCGTTGATCATGATGCCCTCGAAGGGGTCCGTGTAGTAGTGGAGCAGGTGCTGCCACTCGTGCGCGAACGTGCCCTCGTAGAGGTTCGGACGGGCCGGCCGGCTGGTGCAGACGTCGTTCGTCGGCTCGTTCGGCGGGTTGTCACCGGTGCGGTGCGCCCAGTCGTACGCGTCGATGGTCATGACGTTGCGGTCGAGCAGCTCGTTGAAGTACGACCAGTGGAAGCCGGCGATGTAGGACGACGCGGCCGGGAAGTCGTAGAAGTTGTCGTCCCGGACGTTGTCGATCAGCGCGACGGTCTTGTCGCCGTCACCGGTGTAGTCGCCGCCGTTGCCGTTCGCGTCGGGGCCGAGAACGGCGTTGCTGCCGTCCCGGTCCGGCGGGGTGCTGAAGGCGGCGGTCTCCTTCGGGTACATGTTGTTGTCGAACTCGTCGATCAGCCGCGCGACCTGCGCGTCGGTGATCTCGGTGGACGACGGGATCTGGAGACGGCAGTCACCGGGCAGGAACGCGAGGTCGTTGGCGACCCAGACCTCGATCTTGTCGCCGACGCCACGCAGGGTGTAGTCCTTGCGGTAGGCGCCACCCTGGACGTCGTCGAGGGCGACCCACTGCCGGACCGTACCGACCGCCGGGGTGCCGGCGGCCTGGGTCTGTGCCCGGTTGCGCGCGCTGGACTTCGGCTGGTATTCCCGCGGCACCTCGATCGCCTTGCCGTCGACCGTCTCGGCCTTGGGGACGAACGAGCGGGTGTCGCTCGGCAGATTCGTCTTCGGCGCGGCGGGGGGTGCCGCCGCGGCCGGCGCCGTCGCGGCCACGACGGTCAGGAACGGCAGAACCATTACTGTGGCGGCTGCCCCAGCAATACGGCTACGTGCCATGAAACCTCCTTTTTGGGGGTGTGCCATCGCCCATCGACGGGCGCGCGGAGCCCAGCTCACCGGCGTCGATCGACGGGACCGGAGTCACCGTACCGTGTGCGCGCGCCAGGTGTACCTACTGCGATCGGCTTAGCCTCGATCTGTTTTGGACCCCTCGCGCCCCTGGTCCGCCGCCCGCAACACATCCGGGTCCCCGTCCCGCGCGCGGCGCGCGTCGGCCACCAGCCACGACGCCAGGAGCGCGAGCCAGAGCCAATCGACCACGATCATCACCCGCTGCACGACGCCGGTGAGCGCGTCGTCGGTCTCCCACGCCGTGCCGAAGAAACCCATGAGCACCAGACCGGCCACCCCGGACAGCACGCTGTATCCGGCCCGGCCCCGACGGCCCGGCCGCGCGGCGAACCGGCGCGCCGCGACGAAGCAGGCGAGCGGCAGGCTGAGGAACACCACCATGCCGAAGAGGTCGTGCAGGGTGTGGTGCCAACTGAACGTGGCCGGGTCACCGGTCACGGCACCCGGCGGATAGCCGCGCATCGGGTCCATCACGAAGACCCCGGACAGCACCAGGCCGATCCCGAACATGCCCACGAGGGCCGGCCCCCACCGGGCGCCGGGGCCGGGCCGCCAGTGGCGCCGGAGACCTACCGCGAAGGCCGTCACGAGCAGGCCGGACACGATGAAGTTGGTGATCTGCAGCCAGCCCCGGCCGCCGAGGCTCAGGGCGCTGATCGGGTGGTAGGCGGGGTCGTAGCCGGTCCGGGTCGCTCCGTCGAGGGTGGACACCACGACGAACAGCACCGGGCCCGCGATTCCCGCCACCAGCAGCAGTTCCGTCGGACTGTAGCGGCGCATTCGGGCTCCTCGTCACGGGCCGGCGTTTCCGGCGTACGGCCCAGCCTGCGCCGGGCGCGAGCCGGCCGGAAGTGCCGATGGTCATGGCCGGCGTACCGGGACGCGGTGGCGGGGCTGCCGTAGGCTCGGCGGCCGTGGGGGCGTACCGGCTGGCGATCGACCTCGGCTCGTCGAACACGGTCGCCGTGCTCGACGGTGCCGGTGCCGCGCCCCGGCCCCTGCTCTTCGACGGGTCGGAGTTGCTGCCGTCGGCGGTTTTCGCCCGCACCGGCACCGACCTGCTGACCGGCCGCGACGCCGAGCGGTTCGGCCGGGTCGACCCGGCGGGGTTCGAGCCGCACCCGAAACGGCGGATCGACGACGGGATGCTCCTGCTCGGCGCGCACCAGGTCGACGTCCGCGACGCGCTGGCGGCGGTCCTGGCCCGGGTACGCGCCGAGGCGGGCCTGCCCACCCGCCGGATCGACACCGTGCTGACCTGCCCGGACGGGTGGGGAGCGGCCCGCCGCCGGGTGCTCGCCGAGGCGGCCGACCGGGCCGGGCTCGGCCCGGTGCGCCTCGTCGGCGAGGCGGTCGCCGCCGCGGCGTACTTCGCCGCCCGGCTGGGACCGCACCCGGCCGGCACGGCGCTCGCGATCGTCGACATCGGCGGCGGCACCACCGACGTCGCGGTGGTGCGGCGCGGCGCGGACCTCGAGGTCGTCGCCCGGGCCGGGGCCGACCTCGGCGGCGCCGACATCGACGCCGCCCTCGTCACACACCTGGTCGGCGGGCCGGTCCCGGCCGACGCCGGCGACCGGGTACCGCTGTGGCAGGAGGTCCGGGCGGCCAAGGAGAGCCTGTCGCGCACCAGCCACACCCCGCTGCGGCTGCCCGGCCGGCCGGCGGCGACCCACCTGACCCGCGACGAACTGGAAACGGTCGCCGCCCCGGTCCTGGCCGGGGTCGGCGCGCTCACCGAACGGGTGGTGACGGCGTCGGGGGTAGCGCCGGAGCGGCTCGCCGGAGTGTTCCTCGTCGGTGGCGGCAGCCGGATCCCGCTGGCGGCCCACGTGCTGCACAGCCGGCTCGGCGTCGCCCCGACCACCGTCGAACGACCGGAGACCGCGGTCGTCGAGGGCGCGCTGGTCGCCGTACCGCCCCGGCCCGCGGACCGGATGCCGGCGCCGCCCACGGCCGAGCCGCCGACCGCACCCCCGACGGACCGGGTTCCCGCACCACCACCGCCGGCACCACCGGCGCCGGCGGTACGCGCGCGGCACGGATGGGCCCGCCCGGTGCTGCTGGCCGCCGTCGTGCTCTGCTTCGGGCTGCCGTTCGCCACCGTCTCGTGCGGGCTGCCGGGCGGCTACGGTCGCGCCGAGGCCGGCGGGACCACCACCTACCGGGGCGGCACCCTGGCCACCGGCACGGCTCCGGAGGTGTCGGACGGCCATCTCGCCGCACCGGCGGACCGGCGGTCGGACCGGCTTCCGCCGCAGCTGCCACTGCTCGCCGCCGCGTTGGTGGTGATCGGGGCGCTCGTCGTCACGCTCCGCCTCCGGGCCCGGCCGGCGGGGCAGACCGGCCCGTCACCGGCCCGCCGGCCACGGCCCGACCTGCCGGGCCGGCTCTGCGTCGCCGCCGCCGTCCTGCTGGTCGCCGGCGAACTGCTGGTGTTGCGCCAGCTCACCGCACGGGTCGACGCCCTGGGTACGGTGCCGGCCGACCGCGACGCGTCCGACTACGTCGGTGTCGGGATCGGATTCTGGCTGGCCGTGCTCCTGCTCCTGGTGCTGATCGCGGCCGACCTGCGGACGCTGCTGCGCGGGCTCCCGCTCCCCCGCCGCCGCTGACTCCGGCCGGCGGCGACCAACGGCGCAGCGGCCGCTGGCTCCGGCGGGGACAGCCAGCGGCGCAGCCGGGCGGCTGACTCCGGCAGGGGCGGTCAGCGGCGCAGGCGGGCGCGGACCAGGTCCGGTACGGCGGCGAGCCCGGTCACCGGACGGAACGCGCGGGCGGCGGTGGCGAGGGTGGCGTACTCGTCGTCGCGCAGGTCGATGTCGGCGGCCGCGGCGTTGGCCTCCACCTGTTCCACAGAGGACGCGCCGGGGATGGCCACCACGTTGGGGTGCCGGATCAGGTAGGCCAGCGCGATCTGGCTCGGGGTGGCGTCGTGCGCGTCGGCGACCGCCCGCAGCGTGTCGAGCAGCCCCCGGCCACGCTCCAGGTTCTCCGGCAGGAACAGCGGGTTGGCCCGGCGGATCGCGCCCGGCGGCGGGTTGGCGCTGTCGTACCGGCCGGAGACGAAACCCTGCGCCAGCGGGCTGTAGGCGATCACGATCCGGCCGGCCTTCTCCGCGTACGGGATCAGGTCGTCCTCGGCGGCGCGGGCGACGATGCTGTACTGGACCTGGTTGGACAGCACCCGGCCACCCAGCGCCGCCTCGGCGATCCGCCAGCGGCGCAGGTCGTAGTTGCTGACGCCGACCTCGCCGACGAGCCCGACGCCCTGCAGCGTCCGCATCCCCCGCATGATGGTCCGGTCGCTGACCAGCGGGTTCGGCTGGTGCACCTGGTAGAGGTCGATGGTTCGCACGCCGAGCCGGGCCGCGGAGGCGACGGCCCGCTGCTGCACGATCGGCGGTAGCGGCAGCACCGGGAGGAGCTTGGTGGCGACCACGGCCCGGGGCCGCTCGTCGCCCAGGGCGGCGCCGAGGATGCGTTCGCTGCGCCCGAAGCCGTAGACCTCGGCGGTGTCGAAGAGGGTGATGCCGAGGTCGAGCGCCCGGCGGACGATCACCCGCGCGATCTGCTCGTATTCGGGGCCGTAGCCCCACTCCCGGGAACCGAACTGCCAGGTCCCGAGACCGATCTTGGACATGGGTCGGGCGGTGTCGAGTTCAGCGAAGCGCATGTCCGGACGGTACCCGGCTCCGGGCCGCGACGCCGTCGGTCCGGCCGTGACGAACCGATTGACAAAATCTGGCTTTACATACAAACTGATTTTGCCATGAGAGACGTCCTGTACCTGGAGCAGATCGAGCAGGCCGAGACCCTGCTCAAGCCGCAGCGCATCGAGGTGCTGCGGGAACTGGCCGAACCCGGCACCTGCGGCGAAGTCGCGGCCCGGCTGGGCCAGACCCCGCAGCGGGTCTACTACCACGTCAAACGCCTGGTCGACGCCGGACTGGTCGACCAGGTCGCCGAACGCAAGGTCCGGGGCATCCACGAGGGGATCTACCAGGCCAGCGCCCGGACCTACTGGCTGTCCCCGCGCCTGGTCGGCCGGCTCGGCCTGCGCCGCGTGCAGGACGAGTTCAGCCTCGGCTACCTCCTGGACCTGATGGAGGAGGTCCAGGCCGACATCGCCGGCCTCGACCGCACGGCGCCCGAACTGCCGTCGGTCGGGTTGTCCGGCGAGATCCGGGTGCCACCCGAACAGCGCCAACAGTTCCTCAACGACCTGCAGTCCGCGCTGCAGGACCTGTTCACCCGCTACGGCGGAGCCGAAGGCGACGCGTTCAAACTCGCCGTCGCCTGCTATCCCAAGGGAGAAGACCGTGACTGAGCCGATGACCCTGCGCGCCCGGGTCGCCGCCCCACTCGCCGCCGTCCACACCGCACTGACCGACGCCGGGGCGCTGCGCACCTGGTTCGCCGAGCACGCCGAGGTCGAACTGCCGCACCACTACGAGTTCTGGGGCCGCCACACCCCCGAGGGCGACGCACCGCACCAGCGGCTGCTGCACGTCGACGACCAGAGCCTGCGGCTGGCCTGGGTGCTCGACGGCGAGGAGACCACCCTCGCGATCGACCTGACCGCGGAGTCCGCCGACTCGACCCTGATCACCCTCTCGCAGACCCACTTCGACTTCTCCGACGTGATCACCGGCAAGAGCATCCGCGGCGTCCTGAACACCTTCTGGGCGCTGTCCATCGCCAACCTGATCGACCACCTCGAGGGCCGGCCGCTCACCCCTCGGGTCGACTTCACCTCCGCCGAACTCCGCGCCGAGGTCGAGATCGACGCGCCGGCCGAGAAGATCTTCGAGTCGTTGACCGACTCGGCGGCGGCCAGCAGTTGGTTCGGCTACCCGATCGAGATCGAGCCGCACGTCGGCGGCCGGTACGCCATGGGCGGCTTCGACAACAACCCCAACCCGGCGAAGATCGTCGACCTCACCCCCGGCCGCCGGCTGACCGTCGACTGGGGTCCGGCCGGGGTGAACACCTGGGAACTGGAGGGCTCCGCCGGCCGGACCCGGCTGACCCTGGTGCAGAGCGGGTTCGACACCGGGCGGCCGCCGTACGCGGGTTGGGCCGGCACCCTGTCCGGCCTGGCCGAGCTGCGCCGCTACCACGAGCTGCCCGACTGGCAGCCGGTCTGGCTGGCGGCCTGACCTCCCGCGGCGTACGACGGGGCGGCGCGGCAAGCCGTGTATTTTGGATGGCTGGTGGCGGGCCGACCCGCCACCGCCGACGGTTCGTTCCTGTGACCGCCCCGAGCAGACCGGGGCCTTCCGGTGGCGTTCCAACAACGGAAGGTTCTGGTATTGACCACGCCTACGCGTGCTCGTAAAAACCGCCGGCGTTCACCCGCCGCTGATCGACAGGCGCCGGAGGCCAACCGGCAGGCACCGGGTGCCACCCCGCCCTCCCCGGCCCCGACCACCCCACCGGTCACCTCGTTCGGTGACCTGCCGCTGCACCCGGCGTTGCTGGCCACACTGGCCGGACAGGGGCTGGGCGTGCCGTCGCCGATCCAGGCCGCGGCGCTGCCCGACGCCGTCGCCGGACACGACGTCCTCGGCCGGGCCCGCACCGGCTCCGGCAAGACCCTGGCCTTCGGGCTGGCGCTGCTGACCCGGCTGGCCGGGCAGCGGTCCCAGCCACGCCAGCCGATCGCGCTGGTGCTGGTGCCCACCCGCGAACTCGCCGCGCAGGTCACCACCGCGCTGGAGCCGTACGCCCGGGCCGTCAAGCTGCGCACCTGCACCGTCGTGGGCGGACTGTCACTGAACCGGCAGGCCGAGGCGCTGCGGCGGGGCGCGGAGGTCGTCATCGCCACCCCGGGTCGACTGAACGATCTCGTCGAACGCGGCGACTGTCTCCTCGACAAGATCACGGTCAGCGTCCTGGACGAGGCCGACCAGATGGCCGACATGGGGTTCCTGCCACAGGTCAGCAAACTGCTCGCCCGCACCGACCGGGCCGGGCAACGGATGCTCTTCTCGGCCACCCTCGACGGCGACGTCGACAAGCTCGTCCGCCGTTTCCTGACCACCCCGGCCCGGCACTCCGTCGACCTGCCGGCCGCCGTGGTGCCCCGGATGGACCACCACCTGCTGCACATCGAGGCCGCCGACAAGACCACGACGACCGCGCAGATCGGCGCCCGCGAGGGGCGGGTGATCATGTTCGTCGGGACCAAGCACCGGGCCGACCGGCTGGCCCGGCAACTGCTCGCGAGCGGCGTACCCGCCGCGGCGTTGCACGGCGGCAAGTCACAACCACAGCGCGCCCGTGCCCTCGAGCAGTTCCGCACCGGGACGATCAACGCCCTGATCGCCACCGACCTGGCAGCCCGCGGCATCCACATCGACGACCTGGACCTGGTCGTCAACGTCGACCCGCCCGGCGACGCCAAGGACTACCTGCACCGGGGAGGCCGGACCGCCCGGGCGGGACGGTCCGGCACCGTCGTCACCCTGGTCCTGCCCGACCAGCACCGGGACACCACCCGGCTGCTCGCCGCCGCCGGGATCGCCGCCCAGTCCCTGCGGGTACGCCCCGGCGACGCCGAACTCGCCCGGATCACCGGTGCCCGGACCCCCTCGGGCGTACCGGTCGTCCCGAAGCCGCAACCCACCGCCGGATCGGCTCCCGGCCGGCGTCGCCGCTCGCGCTGACCTGCTGCGATCCGCTCCACCGGGCGGTGCGCGCGCCCGGCGTGCGCCGTTCACTGAATCGACACCCATGCAGCTCCCCGGCGACACACGGTCGCCGGGGAGCGGCCGTACACATCTTGCATGGAACTGCTCCTGACCAGCCCGGCGACCGCCGGGACCGGCGGGTACACGCTGCTGATCGCCGACGACGCGGCGCAGGTGGCCGCCGCGCAGCGGCTACGCCACGAGGTCTTCGCCGGCGAACTCGGCGCCACCCTGCGGTCCCCCGTCGCCGGGCTCGACGTCGACGAGTTCGACGAGCACTGCGACCACCTCCTGGTCCGCGACGACACCACCGGCGCCGTCGTCGGCACCTACCGGATGCTGCCGCCCGGCCGGACCACCCGCCGGTACGGCGACACCGAGTTCGACCTGTCGTCGCTGGCGCCGCTCGCCGACGTACTGGTGGAGACCGGGCGCTCGTGCGTGCATCCGGACCACCGGTCCGGTGCGGTGATCAACCTGATGTGGGCCGGAATCGCCCGCTACCTGCACCTGAGCGGGCGACGCTGGCTCGGCGGCTGCGCCTCGGTGCCGCTCGCCGATGGTGGGGCGACCGCCGCGGCGGTCTGGACCCGGGTCGCCGCGAAGCATCTGTCCCCGCCCCTGCTGCGGGTACGCCCCCGCCGGCCGTTGCCGGCCGGCGTCGCGACCGCGGACGGGGACCGGGCCACGATCCCGCCGCTGCTGCGCGGCTACCTGCGCCTCGGGGCGTGGGTGTGCGGTCCGCCCGCCCACGACCCGGACTTCGACGTCGCCGACTTCTACGTCCTGCTGTCGACCGACCGGATGCACCCGCGCTACCTGCGGCACTTCCTCGGCGGGCAGGGGTGAACCCGCTCTGGCGGCCGTCGTCGCCCTGCGGTCCGGGGTGCCTGCCGCCCGCCGGCGCGCCCCGGGTCGGGGCGGTACGGCTGGCCGCGCGCCTCGCGGCGCTGGTCGCCGTGCTGCTCGCCGGCCTGCCGTTGCCACTGCTGCTGCCGCTGCTGCCGGGACCCCGCCGGCACGCGGTCGGCCGGGGCTGGGCCCGCGCGCTGCTGCGGGCGGCCGGCGTACGCCTCGTCGTGCGCGGCCGGCTGCCGCAGCGCCGCGCCCTGCTGGTCGCCAACCACGTGTCGTGGCTGGACGCGCTGGTGGTGCTGGCGGTCGCGCCGGCCCGGATGACGGCCAAGCGGGAGGTGCGCGACTGGCCGGTCATCGGTGCCCTGGTCGCCGCCGGCGGCACGATCTTCGTCGACCGGGAACGGCCGCGGACGCTGCCGGCGACCGTCGCCGCCGTGCGCTCGGCGCTGGCCGGCGACGCCGTCGTGGCCGTCTTCCCCGAGGGGACCACGTGGTGCGGCCGGAAGGCCGGACGGTTCCGGCCGGCGATGTTCCAGGCCGCGGTCGACACCGGCGCGCCGGTCGTCCCGGTCACCCTCGCCTACCGGCGGTCGTCGGGTACGGCGACGACGGTGGCCGCGTTCCTGGGCGACGACACGCTGTGGGCCTCGGTACGGCGTGCACCGCCCGGCCATCGTCTTCGCCGACGAGCCGACCGGGGCACTGGACAGCGTCGCCGGCGAACTGGTGCTCGACGCGCTCACCGGGCTGGC
>NZ_JBFAKM010000012.1:0-172124 GCF_040655695.1 Polymorphospora sp. NPDC050346
GCATCCACCACCTGGAGGCGTGGAACGAGCGGCTGGCCGGGTCGGCGCGGCCCCGGGTCGCGGCCCTGTCGGAGAAGACCGGAGATTCGCAAGAATACGGAACGTACACACGTCCGACAACAGGCTGCCCGGTTCTGACTGGTTTGCGCCCTAATTAACCGCCAAATTAGGGCAAAGGGAACTCTAGCTGATCATTCCGCGCGGCCGTCACCATATTCGTGAAACCAACGGGCCAACCTGCCGCGCCGACCGACCGCCCGCAGCCGCCGCTCGGTCTCGTCCCGCACCTCGGCGGTCGCCACGATCAGCAGACTGTCGCCGACCTTGAGCCGGGTCTCCGGCCCCGGCACCGAACCGGTCCCGTCCCGCAGCAGCAGGGTAACCACCGCACCCACCGGGAGCCGCAGCTCGTCGAGGTGCACCCCGGCCAGCCGGGACCCCGGCGGGATCTCCAGCTGCAGCAGGTCGGCCCCCATCCGGTCGAGCGGCGCCGTCTCCACCACGATCTCCGCCGGCTCGGCCGGCGCGGTCACCCGCAGCCGCGCGGCCACCGGCGCCAGCGTCGAGGTCTGCACCAGTGTGAAGATCACCACGAGGACGAACACCGCGTCGAACAGCCGGGCCGCCCCCGGCGCCCCCGCCGACAGCGGGATGGTCGCCAGCACGATCGGCACCGCGCCGCGCAGCCCGGCCCAGGACAGGAACAGCCGCTCCCGTACCGCGATGCCGAACGGCAGCGTCGACACCAGCACCGACAGCGGCCGGGCCAGGAAGACCAGCGCCACCCCCGCGATGATCGCCGGCAGCAGCGCGTCGTCCAGCCGGGCCGGCGAGACCAGCAGGCCCAGCAGCACGAACAGGCCGATCTGGGCCAGCCAGGCCAGCCCGTCGGCGAAGCCGAGGATGGCCTGCCGGTGCGGCAGCCGGGCATTGCCGAGCACCACGCCGGCGACGTACACGGCGAGGAACCCCGACGAGTGCACCACGGCCGCCGCCGCGTACGCCAGCACGGTCAGCCCGACGGCCGCGATCGGATACAGCCCCGCCGCCGGCAGCGCGGCCCGGCCGAGCAGCCACTGCCCGGCCCGGCCCACCAGCAGGCCGACCGCCGCGCCCAGCCCCAGCTCGTACGTCAGCAGCAGCCCCTCCCACCACCACGGATGGGCACCGAAGCCGGTGGTGGACAGCAGCACGACCAGCAGCACGACCGGGGCGTCGTTCATCCCGGACTCGGCCTCCAGCAGGGCGACCAGCCGGCGCGGCAGGCGCAGCCGGCGCAGCGTCGCGAACACCGCCGCGGCGTCGGTCGACGACAGCACCGCGCCGTAGAGCAGGGCCAGCCGCCAGTCCAGGCCCAGCCCGACGTGGAGCACCGCGCCGACCACGACGATGCTCACCGCCACGCCGAGCGTCGCCAGCGTCGCCGCCGCGGCGAGCACCGGCCGCAGCGTGCTCCACCGCGCGGTCAGCCCACCCTCCGCGATGATCACGATGAGGGCGCAGAAGCCGAGGGTACGGGTCAGCTCGGCGTCGTCGAACCGGATGCCGAGCCCGGCCTCCCCGATCGCGACCCCGAGCGCCAGGTAGACCAGCAGGCTGGGCAGCCCGAGCCGGGTGGAGAACCGGACCGCGGCGACGGCGACGAGCAGCACGGCGGAACCGATCAGCAGCGCGAGGTCGAGGTTGCCGGTCATCGCGGCCCCGCGCCGACGGCCTCAGTCCGCGGATCCGTCGCGCAACCGGCGCAGCCGGGCGTCGAGCGCCGGGACCGGACCGTCCACCACGAACAGCTTGTCGCGGCTGGCCGCCCCGGTGCGCAGGATCACCGCCGCCGGGCGTACGTCCAGGGCGGCGGCGAGCGCCTTGCGGACCGCCTCGGTGGCCCGGCCGTCGACCGGCGGGGCGTTGACGGCGACCACCAGCGCCGGCCCGTACGGCCCCTCGTGGCAGCCGCCGACCCGGGCCCGGGACGCGCCGGGCTTGACCCGTACGGCGACGGTGAACGGTCCGGACGGGGTCGGCTCACCCGCCGTACGGCGGCCGCCGGCACTGGTCATGCCTCATTGTGCAGGTCGACCGGCCGGCGCCGCGTCCGTCGGACAGCCGAACGGTGGGCCGGCCGGGTGGCCAGCGGCGCCGGGCGTGAGCGCTGGCAGGATCCGGCGGGAGTGGCCGGTGGTCAGATCCGTCGCGGGTCAGACCCGGCGGGCGTCAGACCCGGCGGGCGTCGGCGAGCAGGGCGCTGTCGGGCTCGCACAGGCTGCACGGGGTGAAGCCGAGCTCGACCGCCTCGCCGACCGGCAGCGGTTCGCCCTCCCGGCCGAGCAGGTGGACGCAGCCGCCCAGGTGGTAGCGGGGCCGTCCGTCGACGACGAGGACCTCGCTGGACATCCGGGCGATGCGGGCCGCCTCCGCGGGCGAGACGTACTGGGCCGCCGGCTCGTCCGGCGGGTCTTCCTCGCCCGCCGGGTCGGTCGCGACCGTCTGCGCGGTCCGGTCGACCGAGGTCGACCGGTAGACGGATTCGTCGACCGGCGCCGACCGGGTGAACGGCTGGTCGGCCGGTGCCGAGCGGGGGAACTGTCCACGCGGACCGGGATCGTCGGTCGCGCTCTCCTGCGGGTAGCCGCCCGGTGTCGGCACGGCCGGCGCGATCGGCTCGGCGACCGCGACGGACGTGTCGCCCTCGGCCCAGCCCCCGGCGCCGTGTCGGGTGGCCGGCTCGGTCACCCGGGCCCCCGCCCCGCCGCGGTGGTAGTGCGGTTGGTCATCCTCGTCGCCGGCACGCGGATCCAGGTCGTCGCCGGGGCCGGCCCCCGCGCGGGCGGCGGCCGCCTGTCGGGCACCCACCACCAGCGCGACGGCGGCCAGCAGGCTCGCGGCGATCGAGCTGATCAGCAACGTGCTCGAACCGTTTGCCAGTCCGAGTACGAGCAGCGTAACGGCGACGAGGATGAGCAGCAGACTTCCGACGATCACGGCTCACCCCCGCCGCTTGAGTTGACGTTGTCCTCTGTGGTCGTGGACCCGGATCAACGACCGGCTTCGAGCGCGCCGGAGCGGCTCCCGCCGTAGGACCCGGAGATCCCCGCCGCCGCGAACCCGGAACCGTTGCCGGAACGGCCACCCACCTCGGCGCGGGTCATCTCGCCCTCGAGCTTCTGGCCGCGGCCGTCGAGGTCGCGGAGCTGGCTCTCCAGGTAGGCCTTGAGCCGGGTGCGGTATTCGCGCTCGAACTGCTTGAGCTCCTCGAGCTGCTTCTGCAGCGCGGTGCGCTTCTCCTCCAGGCCGCCCATGGCCTCCTGGTGGCGCTGCCGGGCGTCCCGCTCCAGCGCGTCGGCCTTCGCCCGCGCCTCCCGGGTCACCTCCTCGGCCTTGCCGCGGGCGTCGGACAGCAGCTTGTCGGCTTCGCGACGCGCGTCGGACACGTGGTCGTCGGCGGTCCGCTGGGCCATCATCAGCACCCGGAGGGCCTGCTGCTCGCCGTCGCCGCCCGAGACCGGGCCGCCCTGCGCGCGGATCTGCTCCAGCTCGGCCTGCATCGCACGGGCCGCCTGCTCGGCCGCCGCCTTGTCGCGCTGCACCCGGTCGAGCTGGGCCTTGGTGTCGTTGAGCTCGGCGGCGAGCCGGGGGTCGGCGCCCGGGCCGGCTGGAGCGCCGCCACGACCGCCGCGCTCCACCTGCGCGCGCAGCTCGTTGTTCTCTTCGATCAGACGGGCGAGCTCACGCTCGACCTCGTCCAGGAAGGCGTCGACCTCTTCCTCGTCGTACCCCCGTTTGCCTATCGGAGGCTTCTTGAAGGCGACGTTGTGGACGTCGGCCGGGGTCAGCGGCATCGAAACTCCTCGGGTCAGTTGCGGCCGCGTGGCTCGCTGGTTCCCAGGACGTTCACCTGAGGATCAGCGGCCTTAACACGAATTCCATCAGCACGAACAGGATAACCAGGAGCACAAGGGAGGCCAGGTCGAAGCTCACGGTACCAATTCGCAATGGTGGGATCACACGCCTCAACGCCTTGAGGGGCGGATCAGTGACGCTCCACACGGATTCCAATCCTGCGGATGCCCCCCGACCGGGCTGCCAGCGGCGGCCGTACTGGAGCACGGCGCTGAGGACGAACCTCGCCAAAAGCGTCAGAAGGAACAGGTAAACGATGAGATACAGGACTTGCAGCACGATAGACAACACGGCAGGCGGGGTCCCTCGGTCGGGTTAGCTCAGACTGAAAAACCCGCCCTCAGCGATCTTGGCCTTGTCCTCCGCGGTGACCTGGACGTTGGCCGGTGAGAGCAGGAACACCCGGTTGGTCACGCGCTCGATCGTACCGCGCAGCCCGAACGCCAGCCCGGCGGCGAAGTCCACCAGGCGGCGGGCATCCGCCTCGTCCATCTCGGTGAGGTTGATGATCACCGGTACGCCGTCGCGGAAGTGCTCGCCGATCGTGCGTGCCTCACGGTAGGTGGTCGGGTGCAGCGTGGTGATCTGGTAACGCTGCTCCTCCTCGGCCACCACAGCCCGCTCCCGCACCTGCACCTGCGGTGCCAGGGCGAGGTTGTCCCGGGTCTGGTAGGTGAGCGCGGACGACGACTCGGAGCCGCCGGCCCGGGTGATCGAGCGCACGCTGGAACGCTCCGGACGGTCGATCCGCTCGGCGCGCTCGACCCGCTCGGGCTCACCCCGGTCACGGTCGAGGTCGGCGCCGCGGCCCACGTTGCGCTCGGCGAGCCGGGCCCGCTCGCTGGCCCGCGCCCGGGGCAGGGCCGGAGGCTCGTCGCGGTCGTCCTCGTCGTCGTTGAACTCGTCGGCGTACCGGCTCTGCCGGTAGCCCGAGTCGCGGTAGCCGCCGTCGTCGTAGCCCCGCTCGTCGTCCTCCTCGACGAGGCCGAGCCAGACCCCCGCCTTGCGCAGTGCACCCATCGCCGCGCCCCTCCGTCCGCCGTGCGGCACGAGCCCCCCGTGCCGTGCCACTGTCACGCGCGTGGACACTGTGGTGTCCACTTCGGTGACCGGACCGGCTCCCCCGTGGTCCGCGGCCGCGGCGGTGTCCCCCGCCGGGCACGGAACCGTCACCACCGGTTGTCGACGGTTCACCGGCCGGTCACGACCGGATCACCGTGGAGCACCGGCCGCGTCCCCCTATCGGGAAGGCCCGTCCCCAAACAACACTGATGTAGTTTGGTGTCCGCCGTCAGGCTACCGCAGCGTGGGACGCATTCCGAGCAACGCGCTGCCGACGCGCACGTGTGTCGCGCCGTACCTGATCGCCTCTTCCAGGTCGGCGCTCATGCCCGCCGAGAGCGCGGTCGCTGTCGGATGATCGACACGGAACCGGTCCGCGATCGCGGCCAGCCGCTCGAACGCCGCCGCCGGCTGCCAGCCCAGTGGCGCCACCGCCATCAGCCCGGCCAGGCGCAGCGGACCGTCGCCGGCCACCGCGGCCGCCACCTCGTCCAGCCGCCGGTCCGCCTCGACCGCATCGGCCCCCCAGGCCGGCGCCAGCGCGCCGCCCCGGGCCGGATCGCCGTCGACGCTGACCTGCACCAGTACGTCCAGCGGCCGGTCCCGGTGCCGCCGCGCGGCGTCGGCCAGCGCCTGCGCCAGCCGGACACTGTCGACGGAGTGCACCACGTCGGCGTATCCGACCACCGACCGACACTTGTTGCGCTGGAGCTGGCCGACGAAGTGCCAGGTGACCCGCGTGCCGGCGGCGGCGACCGCCTGGGCCTTGGGGGCCGCCTCCTGGTCGCGGTTCTCCCCCACCTCGGTCACGCCGAGGCCGCCGAGCAGTTCGACGTCGGAGGCCGGGTAGGTCTTGGTGACCGCGATCAGGGTCACCTCGCCCCGGTCGCGGCCGGCCGCCGCGCAGGCGTCGGCGATCCGCGCGCGGGTCCGGGCGAGGCCCGCCGCCAGTTCGGCGCGGCGCTCCTCGCGCCCCTGGGTCGACTCGGTCATCGGGCCCGCTCAGGACCCGTTCTTGAGGAAGTCCGGCACGTCGACGTCGTCGAAGAGCACCCGGCGCGGCGGCTGGGCCGGCGGCGGGCTGACCGGCGGCGGGCTGACGGGTCCGCCGCCGGAGACCGGCTGCGCCGGCGGCGGCGTCTTGCCCGGCGCGGCGGCCGGCTTGTACGCCGGGGTGCCGCCGTCGAAGCCGGCCGCGATCACGGTCACCCGCACCTCGTCGCCGAGCGCGTCGTCGATGACCGCGCCGAAGATGATGTTGGCGTCCGGGTGGGCCGCGTCGGTCACCAGCTGCGCCGCGTCGTTGATCTCGAACAGGCCCAGGTCGGAGCCGCCGGCGATGGACAGCAGCACGCCGCGGGCACCGTCCATGCTCTGCTCCAGCAGCGGGCTGGAGATGGCCGCCTCGGCGGCCTCGACCGCGCGGTTGTCGCCCCGCGCGCTGCCGATGCCCATCAGTGCGCTGCCGGCGCCGCTCATGACGCTCTTGACGTCGGCGAAGTCGAGGTTGATCAGGCCCGGGGTGGTGATCAGGTCGGTGATGCCCTGGACACCGGAGAGCAGCACCTGGTCGGCCTGCCGGAAGGCGTCCATCATGCTGATCCCCCGGTCGCCGAGGGCGAGCAGCCGGTCGTTGGGGATCACGATGAGCGTGTCGCACTGGTTGCGCAGCTCGTCGATCCCCGCCTCGGCCTGCACCTGGCGGCGCTTGCCCTCGAACGAGAACGGCCGGGTGACGACACCGATGGTCAGCGCGCCGAGCTTGCGGGCGATGTTGGCGACCACCGGCGCCCCGCCGGTGCCGGTGCCGCCGCCCTCGCCGCAGGTCACGAAGACCATGTCGGCGCCCTTGAGCACCTCTTCGATCTCGTCGCGGTGGTCCTCGGCGGCGTTCTTGCCGACGTCGGGGTTGGCGCCCGCACCGAGCCCGCGGGTCAGTTCCCGGCCCACGTCGAGCTTGACGTCGGCGTCGCTCATCAGCAGCGCCTGGGCGTCTGTGTTGATGGCGATGAACTCGACGCCCTTGAGGCCGACCTCGATCATCCGGTTGACGGCGTTCACACCGCCGCCACCGATGCCGACGACCTTGATGACCGCCAGGTAGTTGTGCGGAGGAGTCATCGGGCGACCTTTCCCTTCGAGGTGGGCGGCTGCCGACCGTGTGCGGCCCGGCCAGACCGCGATCGACATCCACTCGGTACGACAAGGGTCAGGGGGTGAACCCTAACCCTCTACTAGAGGCTTACAGTTATGTCAACTACTGATCCTCACCGGCAACGTAGGCGGACGCGCGGCCGCAACCAAGGACCTGCGCGGCGTGTCGCCAAGGTGTGAGTCGGATATCGGACCAGCGGCTCAGCGGATCGTGACCACGTCGGGCGCGCTGACGTCGATCATGTCACCCTCGCGGGCGAGCAGTGCGGTCGCCACCTCGGCCTTCGTCGCGCTGTCCGTGGCGTCGCCCCACACCACCTCACGCTCCTCCGCCAGCAGCAACCGGATCCGCGCCGGACTGTCCACCACCACCTCGACCAGCTCCCGCCGCAGGTCGTCGGTCAGCGCGGTCAGCACCGTCAGCGCCCCCCGGGTGCCCAGGTCGTCGGGTCCCGGCTCGGCCACCCGCACCAGCGGCAGCCCGTCCGGCCGCTGCGGCAGCTCACGGAAGACCACACCGGACGCGTCCACCACCACGAACGCCTCACCGCGTGGCACCACCGCGACCGGCGTACGTTCCACCACGTCGACCACCACCGTGTTCGGAAAGTCCCGCGACACCGCGACCCGCTCCACCTGCGCCAGCCCACCGACCCGGCGCTCCACCGCCCCGGTGTCCAGGCCGGCCAGCGGCGCCCCGGACCGGACCGCCGCCGTGGCGCGTACCTGGTCGGGGGTCAGCAGATCCGTCCCGTTGACGCGCACGTCGCGTACCCCGAACACGGCGGTGCCGTAGACCACCCAGGCCGCCAGACCGACCAGGGCCAGCAGCGCACCGGCGACCGCCCACGGCAGCGCCGCCCGCAGCCGGCGCTGGCGGGCCCGGCGCATGAACCGCCGTACCGACGGCGGCACGGCGTCGCTGCCGGCACGCACCAGCCGCCACCGCCGGGTGGGCTCACCGTGGCGGTCGCGCCCGCCGGCCGCCGGGCCGCCGGGCCGCCCGCGGCCGGCCCCGGCGGTCATCCCGCGCCGGGGGTCGGGGCGTCCGGGGCGGGCCGGGCCAGCGCGTCGAGCAGTTCGTCGCCCATCAGGGAGATCGGCGGGGCGCCCATGGTGACCACCAGGTCACCGGCGCGGGCCCGGCGGGTCACCTCGGCCGGCACCTCCTCCCAGGACGGCACGAACACCTTCCGCGCGTCGGGCAGGTCGACCGCGGCGGTCAGCGCCACGCCACCCTCCCCCGGCTCGCGGACCTCGCCCGGACCGAACACCTCCAGGACGATCACCTCGTCGGCCAGCGACAGCGCGGCGGCCAGCTCGGCCTGCAGGTCACGGGTGCGGTAGACCCGGTAGGGCTGGAACACCACGAGCAGCCGGCCGCCGGCGGCGACCTCGCGCAGGGTGCGCAGCGCCGCGGTCATCGAGATCGGGTGGTACGCGTACTCGTCGTAGACCTGGACGCCGCCGGCCACCCCCTTGCGCTCGAACCGCCGGCGTACCCCGGGGAAGGTCGCGAGCGCCTCGACGGCCGCGTTCAGCGGCACGCCCAGCTTGCGGGCGGTGAGCAGGGCGGCGGCGCTGTTGAGGCCCATGTGGTGGCCGGGCACCGGCAGCCGGATCTCGCCCAGCGACACGCCGTCGAGATGGGCGAAGTAGCGCACCCCCTGCACCGACGAGACGACCTCGGTCAGCCGCAGGTCGGCGTCGGCGGCGGTGCCGTACGTGAACACCCGCCGGCCGCGCGCCCGCAGCGTCGCGACCAGCCGCTGCGCCCCCGGATCGTCGGCGCAGCTCACCACGAACCCGTCCGGGTCGGTCAGCTCGGCGTACTCGACGAACGCCGCCTCCAGCCCGGCGAGGTCGCCGTACGTGTTGAGGTGGTCGGCGTCGACGTTGGTGATGATCGAGACGTACGGCCGGTAGCGCAGGAACGAGCGGTCGCTCTCGTCGGCCTCGGCGACGAAGTACCGGCCGGTGCCGTGGTGGGCGTTCGACCCCACCTCGGAGATCTCCCCGCCGATCACGAACGACGGATCCTCGCCGGCGTGCTGCAGGATCAGCGTCATCATCGACGTGGTCGTGGTCTTGCCGTGCGTGCCGGCGACCGCGACCGTACGCCGGCCGGTCATCGTCGCCGCCAGCGCCTCCGAGCGGTGCAGCACCCGCAGGCCGCGCCGGCGGGCCTCGACGAGTTCGAGGTGGTCCTGCGGGATCGCCGTCGAGTAGACGACCGTGTCGACGCCGTCGAGGTTGGACTCGACGTGGCTCATGTGGATCGTGCCGCCCAGGGCCCGCAGCCCGGCCAGCGCCGGCCACTCGCGCAACTCGCTGCCGGACACCACCATGCCACGGGTGAGCAGCAGGCGGGCCAGCCCGCTCATGCCGACGCCACCGACCCCGATCAGGTGGATGGCGCCCAGATCCTCGGCGGCCAACGTGCCGGTCACACCGGCCTGTGCGATGTTCACAGCCGAACCCTCCCGTGTCGCGGCGCCCCGTCCGTCGGGCCACCGCCCCGTGTGACGGGGCCCATCGGGCCACCGCCCTGTGTAACGAGCCTCATCGGGCCACTGCCTCGTAAACGAAGTCGAGCAGTGCCTCGTCACCGTCGCGGCGCCCGTACGCCGCCGCCGCCGTGCCCATCGCGGCGAGCCGGCGCGGGTCGCGCAGCAACGGCAGCAGGTTGCTCTCGATCCAGCCGGGGCTCAGCTCGGCGTCGTCGACGATGAGACCGCCGCCCGCCTCGACGACCGGCAGCGCGTTGCGCTTCTGCTCCTGGTTGCTGTGCGGGTAGGGCACGTAGACCGCGGGCAGCCCGATCGCGGCCACCTCGGCGCAGGTCATCGCCCCGCCGCGGCACAGCATCAGGTCGGCGGCGGCGTAGCCCAGCTCCATCTGCGAAAGGTACGGCAGCGTCACGTACGGCACCGGCAGATCGGTCGGCACCGACACCGGCTCGTTACGGGCGCCGATCACGTGCAGCACCTGCACCCCGTGCCGGGCCAGTTCCTTCGCCGCCCCGGCGACGGCCAGGTTGATCGAGCGGGCGCCCTGCGAACCGCCGGACACGAAGACGACCGGCAGGTCGGGCCGCAGCCCGAAGTGCGCCCGGGCGGCGGCCTGCTGGGACCACCGGTCCAGGCCGGTGATGCCGCGCCGCAGCGGCACCCCGACGACGCGGGCGTTACGCAGCGACTCGGCCTGCGCCGGCTGGTGCGGGAAGCCGACCGCGATGTGCTTGGTGAACTTCATGCCGAGCCGGTTGGCGACCCCCGGCGGCACGTTGACCTCGTGGATGACGATCGGCAGCTCGCGCCGCCAGGCGGCCAGGTAGGCCGGGACCGAGACGTACCCGCCGAAGCCGACGACCACGTCGGCCCGGACCTCCTCGATCACCTTGCCCGCCGCGCGGGCCGCCTTGTACATGCGGTCCGGGGTCCGCATCAGGTTCACGTTGATCGACCGGGGCAGCTGGTAGGCCGGGATCTGCCGCAGGTCGTAGCCGGCCGGCGGGATCAGCTCGTTCTCCAGGCCCTTGGGTGTGCCGACGCAGGTGATCCGGACGTTGGGGTCGTGTCGGCGCAGGCAGTCGGCGAAGGCCAGCAACGGGTAGATGTGTCCCCCGGTGCCACCTCCGGCGAGCACGACCGACCGAAGCTGACCCATCAACGTCTCCTCTCGCTGCCCGAACCGGCGCGCGGCCGCGCCGTGCCGCCCTGCTTAGGCCGGGCGTCGCCGTCGCGCCGCTTCGTGGCGCCCGGATCGGCGCCCCGCCTGGCACCGGAACCGGTGCTCCGGGCGGTGGGCGCGGACGATCGGTCCGCGCGGCGCCCGGCGGGAAGCGGCGGCAACGGGGCCCAGAGTAGTCGTACCCATCGGGCCGGCGGTCGGGCATGCAGAGCTCTGGCGGCGTCGGGTTCGGCGCGGGCGAACGACGCCAGCATGCCGACCGCGGCCAGCGTCACCAGCAGGGCGCTGCCACCGCGGGAGATGAACGGCAGCGGCACGCCGGTGAGCGGGATGAGGCCGACCACGCCACCGATGTTGATCAGCGCCTGGCTGACCAGCCAGGTGGTCGCCGACGCCGCGGCCAGCCGCCGGAAGTCCCCCTCGACCCGGCGGGCGATCCGCATCCCGCTGTACGCGAGCACGCCGAACAGGGCGAGCACGACGAAGCAGCCGACCACGCCCAGCTCGTTGGCGAGAATGGCGAAGATGAAGTCGTTGTCGGCGGCCGGCAACCAGTCCCACTTCAGGCTGCCCTTGCCCAGGCCGACCCCGAACCAGCCGCCGGTGTCGAGGGCGTTGCGGGACTGGATCATCTGGTAGCACAGGTCGAGCTTGCAGTCGTCGGGCGGGTTGAAGAACAACGTGAGCCGGTCGAGCCGGTAGTTGCCGCCTTCGCCGCCCTGCGACGCCGCCGCGATCAGCAGGCCCACGCCGGCCAGGCCGAGCACCGACAGCGTGGCGAAGATCCGCAGCCGTACGCCGGCCGCCCACAGCAGGCCGACCACCACGGCGAGCAGGCACAGCATGGTGCCGAGGTCGTTGTAGCCGACCAGCACGAACAGCAGGCCGACCACCGGGAAGAGCGGCATGGCCAGTTCCCGCCACCAGCCCAGGGCCGCCCCCTTGCGGGCGATCACGTCGGAGCCCCACAGCACCATGCCGAACTTCGCCACCTCGGAGGGCTGCAGCCCGACCGGCCCGATGAAGAGCCAGAGCCGGTCGGCCTCCAGCGGTCCCAGGACGGAATCCTTGAGCAGCCCCAGCGCGGCGAGGGCCAGCAGCGCGTCGAGGATGACCAGCAGGGTCAGCGCCACACCGAGCACCGGGATCGCCAGGGCCTGGAACGTACGCGCCGGCAGCCGCTGGCACACCCAGAAGGCGACCAGGCCGATCAGCGCGAACACGGCCTGGTTGGCGAACGTGGCGGTGGCGCTGCCCTCGTCGGCGAACGCCCTGACGCTGGTCGCCGAGTAGACCATGGTCAGGCCGATGATCAGCAGCAGTCCGGCGCTGGACAGCAGCAGGTAGTAGGAGGCGAGCGGCCGGGCGAGCAGGCCGCGCAGGGCGGCGAGCCCGCCGGAGAGGTCGACGCCGCGCCCCGGTGGCCCGGCGGGCGGTCCGGCCCGCCGGGGTCCGCCGGCCGGTTGCCCGGCGCGCTCCGGCCCGGCGGCCGACTGTCCGGCCCCCGGCGACCCGCCGGGTTGCCCGGCCCGTTGCGGGCCGGTCCGGTCGACGGCCGGCACCGCCTCGTCGCCGTCCGGCGGACGCTCTCCCGTCATCGCCCGGCCCTCCCGTCCTGCCGCATCGCCTCATCATGGGCGTTCGCCGACGCCCGGCGGCGTTGCCGCCGGCCGGGCGTGTCGGGGCGAATCGCCCATCGTGACCGGTCAGCCCATGGCGGTCAGGAAATCGCTATAGAACAGGCCGAGCGCGATCGCGACCCCGATCCCGGCGATGATCCAGAAGCGGACCACGATGTTGACCTCGCTCCAGCCGGCCAGCTCGAAGTGGTGCTGCAGCGGCGACATCCGGAAGACGCGCTTGCCGGTGGTGCGGAACGAGATGATCTGGATGACGACCGACATCGTGATGATCACGAAGAGCCCGCCGATGATCGGCAGCAGCAGCACGGTACGGGTGGACATCGCCATGCCGGCGATGAGCCCGCCGAGCCCGAGCGCCCCGGTGTCGCCCATGAAGATCCGCGCCGGCGAGGTGTTCCACCACAGGAAGCCCACACACGCCCCGGCGGCCGCGCCGGCGATCAGCGCGATCTCCAGCGGGTCGCGTACGGCGTAGCAGTAGATGTCCTCGCGGGTCACGTAGTTGGGGTCGGCGCACCAGTGCCGGTACTGCCAGAAGGCGATGAACGCGTACGCCCCGAGCACCATCACCGACGCGCCGGTGGCCAGGCCGTCGAGGCCGTCGGTCAGGTTCACGCCGTTGGTCGCCGCCATCACCACGAAGATGAAGATGATGACCGAGGCGACCTTGCCGACGTCGAGGAAATCGATGTCGCGGACGAACGACAGCGTCGTGCTGCCGACGGTCTCCCCGTTGGTACTGGGGAAGTAGAGGGCGATGACGCCGAAGACGGCGCCGACCAGCATCTGCCCGATCAGCTTGCCGCGCTTGTTGAGGCCCAGGCTGTTGCGCTTGCGGACCTTGAGGAAGTCGTCGAGGAACCCGACCGCGCCGGAGAAGACCAGCAGGCCGAGCAGCACCAGCGCGGTGATGGTCGGGCCGACCTGGAAGATCTGCTGGTCCGGCAGGGTGGTCAGGGCGAGGTGCCCGGCCACGTACGCGATGACGGTGGCCACGATGAAGGCCACGCCGCCCATCGTCGGCGTGCCCTTCTTGCCCAGGTGCATCTGCGGGCCGTCGGAGCGGATCGGCTGCCCGGCCTTCAACCGGGTGAACACCTTGATCGCGACAGGGGTGATGAACAGCGAGACCAGGAACGCCACGCCGATCGCGACGATGACCGCCCTCACGCCGCGGCTCCGCCGGTCGCACGCAGCGCGTCGACCACGTCCCAGGTCTGGTAACGCGAACCCTTCACCAGGACGACGTCACCGGCGCGCAACTCGTCACGCAACCGCCCGACCGCCGTTTCCTGATCGGCCACCAGCACCGACTCTCCTCCCCATCTCGGATCAGCCGTCGCCGCCTCGTGGATCGGGGCGGCAGCCGCGCCGACCACGTAGAGGCGGTCCACCTCCAGCTCGGCCACCAGCCGGCCGACCTGTTCGTGCCCGGAACGCTCCTGTTCGCCCAGCTCGGCCATGTAGCCGAGCACGGCGACGGTGCGCCGGTCCTTGCCCATCGCGGCCAGCGCGCGCAGCGCGGCCGCCGTCGAAGCCGGGTTGGCGTTGTACGAGTCGTCGACGACGGTGACGCCGTCGGGCCGGTCGAACACGTCCATCCGGCGGGTGGAGACCAGCCGCAGCTCGCCCAGTGCCGCCGCGAGTTCGGCGTCGGGCAGCCCGGCCTCGCGGGCGACCGCCGCGGCGGCCAGGGAGTTGCCGACCTGGTGCCGGCCGCTGAGCCCGAGCCGGACCGGGTGCCGTCCGTCCGGGGTCACCAGCGTGTACGACGCCCGGCCCCGCTCGTCCAGCTGCACGTCCTCGGCGCGTACGTCGGCGTCGGCCGCCTCGCCGACGAGCACCACCCGGGCCGCCGTACGGGTGGCCATGGCTCTGACCAGCGGGTCGTCGGCGTTGAGCACGGCCACCCCGTCGACGGGGAGCGCCTCGACGAGTTCGCCCTTCGCGGTCGCGATCCCCTCGACCGAGCCGAACTCGCCGATGTGCGCCACCCCGACGTTGACCACGACGCCGATCGTCGGCGGGGCGATCCGGCACAGGTAGCTGATGTGTCCGGGGCCGCGGGCGCCCTTTTCCAGCACCAGGAACCGGGTCTGCGGGCCGGCGCGCAGCACGGTGTGCGGGTGCCCCAGCTCGTTGTTGAGGGAACCGGGCGGCGCGACGGTGGGACCGACCCGGGCCAGCAGCTGGCCGATCAGGTCCTTGGTCGACGTCTTGCCGGAGGAACCGGTCACCCCGACCACGGTCAGGTCGGGCAGCCGGCGTACCGAGACCCGGGCCAGCGCGGCGATCGCCGCCAGCGGATCGTCCACCACGACCATCGGTACGCCGGGCACCTCGCGGCTGCCGAGCACGCCGGCCGCGCCGGCCTCGACCGCCCGCGCCGCGTAGTCGTGGCCGTCGACCTTCTCCCCGACGAACGCGACGAACAGGCCGCCCGGCCCGATCTTGCGGGAGTCGTATTCGACGGTGCCGGTGACCGTCGCGGTTCCGTCGGTGCCGGCCAGCCGGCCGTCGACGGCCCCGGCCACCTCGGCGAGCGTCAGCGGGATCATCGCTGCCCCACCAGGTGCCCGAACCGCGCGGCGAGCGCGGCGCCCAACTCGACCCGGTCGTCGAAGGGGTGGGTGACCCCGGCGACCTCCTGGCCGCGCTCGTGGCCCTTGCCGAGCAGCGCGACCACGTCGCCCGGCCCGGCCAGCCGGACGGCCTCGTCGATCGCGGCCCGGCGACCGGCCACCTCCACGATCCGGGCGGTGGAGCCGGCGTCGGCGGCGCCACGCAGCACCTCGGCGCGGATCGCGGCCGGGTCCTCCGAGCGCGGGTTGTCGTCGGTGACCAGGACCAGGTCGGCGCCGCGCGCGGCGGCCGCGCCCATCACCGGGCGTTTGGCCCGGTCCCGGTCGCCGCCGGCACCGATCAGGCAGATCAGCCGGCCCTGTCCGGCGCCGACCAGGTCGCGCAGCGCGGCCAGGACGGCCACGATCGCGTCCGGCTTGTGTGCGTAGTCGACCACGCCACGCACCGGCCCCGGCGCGTCGACCAGTTCCAGCCGGCCGGGCACCCCACGGCAGGCGGCGACCCCGGCGGCGGCCGTCACCGGGTCGACGCCGACGGCGACCAGGGCCGCGATGGCGAGCAGTGCGTTGGCGACGTTGTGCCGGCCGGGCAGCGCCACGCCGGCCTCGACGGCGACCCCGCCGGGGCCGTGGGCGACGAACCGCTGCTCGTAGCCGCTGCCCCCGATGTCGGTCGCCCGCCAGGTCGCGGCCGGGTCACCGGCGGCGGAGTACGTCACCGTGTCCGGCTTGTGCAGCGGCAGCAGTGCCGGGTCGTCGAGGTTGAGCACCTCGACCCCGCACCGGCCGTCGAAGAGCTGCGCCTTGGCCGCGAAATAGTCGGCGGAGTCGGCGTGGAAGTCCAGGTGGTCCTGCCCGAAGTTGGTGTAGCCGCCGACGTCGAACCGGACCCCGCCGACCCGGCCCATCGCCAGCGCGTGGCTGGACACCTCCATGACCAGGGCGGTCACGCCGCGCTCGCGGGCGGCGGCGAGCATCGCGTGCAGGTCGGTGGCCTCCGGCGTGGTGCGGACGCTGTCCACGGTCAGCTCGCCGAGCCGGGTCTCGACGGTGCCGATCAGGCCGGTGACGTGCCCGGCGGCCCGCAGCCCCGACTCGACCAGGTAGGCGGTCGAGGTCTTGCCGGCGGTGCCGGTGACGCCGATGACGAGCAGGTCGCCGGTGGGATCGCCGTACACGGCCGAGGCGACCGTGCCGAGCACCGCCCGCGGGTCGTCGACGACCAGCGCCGGCAGGCCGGCGGCCGCGGCGGCCGGGGCGCCGGCCGGATCGGTGAGTACGGCGACCGCGCCGGCCGCCGCCGCGGCGGGCACGAACTCGGCGCCGTGCCGGCGGGCGCCCGGCAGGGCGGCGTAGAGGTCGCCGGGCAGCACGTCGCCGCTGGCGTGCGTCACCCCGGTGACGGTCAGCGCCACGGCGCCGTCCGGGGGTGTGACGCCGAGCAGCGCGGCGAGGCCGGCCAGCCGGTGGGGAGCGACGGTGTGAGGACGCGGATTGCCGGGCACGGCGGTAGACCCTACCCCGTCCGGTTGACGGGGCGGCACAGCCGGCCCGGTGGTTCGTGGAGTCACCCGGGCCCTCCTTCGGCGCTGTGGGGCGCGTGGGAGCGCCGCCTCCGGCGGGCCGACGTCCCGGTACGCGTATCGGACGAGGCAGTATCACCACCACACGCCCGGCAAAACACCGATCAGACGCAAGTCGGTACGGGCACCGGCCACTGATCCCGGCGTGGTCCGCCGACCCGGCGTAGCCGGTGCCCCGCGCCGGCTACCCCGGGAAGACGACGAACTTCGGCGGCTCGGTGCCGGTCGGCGGCACCCGGTAGTGCAGGAGGGTGAACGTCATGATGTCCTTGAACGTCGGTGCCGCGATGTCGCCGCCCCCGCCGCCGGGGGTGTGGGCGAACACCGACACCACGTACCTGGGGTTGTCGGCCGGCGCCATCCCGATGAACGACGCGACCTCGCCCGGGGCGTAGCGGCCGTCGACCACCCGCGAACCGGTGCCGGTCTTGCCGGCCACCCGGTAGCCCGGGATGGCGGCCTTCAGACCGGTCGCCCCCGGCACGGTGGTCACCGCCTCCATGACCGTACGCAGCGCGGCCGCGTTCTCCGGGCTGATCACCCGACGGGTCTCCGGCGCCGGAGCCGCCGTACGCGTGCCGTCCGGGCCGATCGTCTCGTGGATCAGCCGGGGCTGCACCCAGGTGCCGCCGTTGGCGATCGCCGCGTAGACGGCGGTCATCTGCAGCGGGGTGACGTCGACGCTGTGCCCGATCGGGATCGAGCCCGGCGACGAGCCGTTCCAGTCCTTCGGTTCGAGCACCCGGCCGGCCGCCTCGCCCGGCATGCCCTCGCCGGTCGCCTTACCCAGCCCGAACTTCAGCTGGTAGTCGTAGAGCCGCTGCGCCCCGAGCTGGTCGGCGAGCATGATCGTGCCGACGTTCGACGAGTACGCCATCATGCCGGGCAGGCTCATGTGGGCGCCCTGCGCGTTACGGCTGTCGCGGTAGGTGGTGCCGCCCTTGTTGATGGTCGCCGGCACCGGCAGCGTGCCGTCCGCCGCGATCACGCCCTCCTCAAGCGCGGCGCCGAACACGATCGGCTTGTGCACCGAGCCCGGGTCGACGACGAAGCTCGTCGCGGCGTCCTCCCGGTCGGTCGGCTTGCTGCCCTTCCAGTTCGCCGCGTCGTAGGTCGGATGGCTGGCCTGGGCGAGCACCTCGCCGGTCCGGATGTCCATCACCACGGCGGTGCCGGTGGTCGCCCTGACCCGGGCCATGGCCTCGCTCAGGATGCGCTGGACCTCGAACTGCAGGTCGCGGTCGATGGTGAGGACCAGGGAGCTGCCCGGCTGCGCCTCGGTTTCCTTGAGGTAGCCGTCCGGGATCGCCTTGTCGAGGTCGCCCCGGCCGACCTCGAAGATCCGCTCGCCGTTGACCCCGCGCAGGACGTCGTCGTACCGGGCCTCGATGCCCTCCAGGCCGGACATGTCGTCGCCGGTGAACCCGATCAGGTTGGCGCCGAGGTCGCCGCCGGGCACCTCGCGCCGCTCGTCGCGGTGGGTCCGGACGCCGTCGATGTCGAGTTCGAGGATCTGCTCGGCGGTCTCGATGTCGACGCCCCGGGCCAGGTATTCGAACTGCGACTCGTTCCCGTCCGGGCGCTTCTGCGGCAACAGGCGCGGCAGCAGTTGCGACTTCGGGATGCCGAGCAGCGGCGACAGCGCGGTGGCGGCCGCCGCCGGGTCGGTGACCTTGGTCGGGTCGGCGTAGACGTACCGGGCCTCGACGCTGTGCGCGAGGACCGCGCCGCCCCGGTCGTAGATGGTGCCGCGGGGTGCCGGGATGACGACCGGGCTGCTGAGCCGGCCGGCGAGGCCGCCGTCGGCGTACGCCGGGGTGTCGACCACCTGGATGACGACCAGCCGGATGCCGATGACGACGAAGAGCGTCAGGGCGAGGAAACTGCCCAGCCGCAGCCGCCGGTTCGGGTTGGCCAGTTGCGGTGGCCGTGGCTTGCGGTGCGGCCGTACCGGCTGTCCCCGGCCGGCGGTGCCGGACCCGCGGCGCGGTGCCGGTGCGGCGCCGGGGCCGCGGGCGGCCCGGCTCCCGGTGCTCCGGCCACGTTCGGTGGCGGCCCGGCCGGTGCCCGTACGGTCCGTTCCGGCGCGGCCGGTGCCGTCGCGTCCGGCGCGGCCGGTGCCCCGGTCCCGGGCACCCCGGTCGGCGCGGTCCGGCTCACCACGGCCGCCGGCACGGTCCGAACCCCGGGCCGGCTGGGCCGGGGTACGCCGAACCGGTCCCTTGCGTCCGCCGTCGAGCACCTGCAACGCCGGCCGGAACGGGTCCCCGCTGCGGTCCGGGCGGCCGGCGTCGCGCACGGTACGGCCCCGGGGGGTGTACGACCGCGCGTCCGAGATGCCGCCGAGCCGCCGCTCGGGGGTGTCTCCGTCGCCGGCGCCGCCCCGGCCCTGGCTGTCCCGGCCGGCCGTCGACCGGGACGAGCCGCGCCGGGGCACTTCCGTGTCCCGGCGCGGCTCGTTCGACCTTGGTGCCATGGGCTATTGACCCGCTCCCTGCTGGCTGGTGATCGCCGGCTGCCCGCCGGCCGGCTGTGGGATGCCGATGACCTGGCCGTCCGGCAGCCGGATGAACGCCGGCTGCTTGGACTCGACGAGTCCGAGCTGACGGGCCCGGGCGGTGAGGTTGCCCGGCGCCTCGTGCTGCGCGATCTCGCGCTTGAGCTTCTGCTCCCGCACGTCGAGCGCGGCCTGCTCGTTCTGCAGGTTGTCGAGCCGGAAGGCGTTCTCGTTGATCTTCGTGTTGATCACGAGGATGCCGAGCACACCGCCGACCACGAGCACCAGGACCGCGGCCACGAACGGCGCCCGCGGCACCGCGACCGGGCGCGGCGGGGCGACCCGGAGCCGGGGCGCCGGCTGCGCGTCGACCTCGGCGCCGGCCGGCTCGGCCGTGGCGCGCCATTCCTGCTCGCGGGGCGCCAGCGCCGCACTGCCCTGGGTCGGGAACTCGCGGACCGCGCCGTCGCGGTTCTCCCGCCCCGCGGACGTGCCGCGCGCCGAGGCGATGTCCCGGGCACCCGTGGCCGCCCCCCGGCCACCGCGCGCCCGCGTCGTGTTCCGGCTCGTGGTCGCATCCGTGGTCCGGCCCCCCGACCGCGGTGCGCGCCGCGTGGTGTCACGCTCGACACCGTTCCCGCCGCTGATTCGCTCGCTCATGATCCCTCCCCCTTTTCGTCCGTCTCCCCCGGACGTCGCCGCCCGTCCTGCCCCTGCGGTGCGGACGTCGCGGAGCGCCGCCGGGCGCTCGGCTGGTGCAACGCCTTCACCTGACGGCGGGGCCGTTCGCGGGCGGCCCGTGCCGTCTTGCCGTTTCCGGCCGGTCGCGGGTCGGCGCCCCTGCCCCGTCCCGTACCCGCCGGGCCGCCACCGCCCCGGCCTTCCCCGCCGGTGCCGGTGTCGCGACCTCTTGCCGTGCCGGCGGTACGGCCCGCCCGGGCACCGGCTTCCCCTGCCGGTCGTGCGTCCGGGTCGATCCGTTCCGCCGCCCGCAGCCGTACCGAGGCGGCGCGCGGGTTCGCCGCGACCTCCGCCTCGCCCGGCAGTTCGGCGCCGCGGCTGAGCAACCGCAGCGTCGGACCGGTACCGGGCAGTTCGACCGGCAGGTCGACCGGCCCGGTACTGCGGGCCCGCGCGCCGATGGCCTGTTTGGTGAGGCGGTCCTCCAGCGAGTGGTAGGACAGCACCACCATCCGGCCGCCGGGCGCGAGCGCGTCCAGCGCGGCTGGCAGTGCCGTCTCCAGCACCGCCAGCTCCTGGTTTACCTCGATACGCAACGCCTGAAACGTTCTCTTTGCCGGGTGTCCACCCGTTCGTCGTGCTGGTGCCGGAATGGACTCCCTGACCAGTTCGGCGAGCCGGGCCGACGAGGTGATCCGGCCCCGGCCCCGCTCCCGTACGATCGCCCCCGCGATCCGCCGGGCGAACTTCTCCTCGCCGTACACCCGCAGCACCCGGGCCAGATCGTCGACCGGATAGGTGTTGACCACCTCTTCGGCCGTCGTTCCCCGGGTCTGGTCCATCCGCATGTCCAGCGGGGCGTCCTGCGCGTAGGCGAACCCGCGGTCGGGTGCGTCGAGTTGCAACGACGACACACCGAGGTCGAAAAGCACCCCATCCACCAGTGGCAGGCCGAGTTCGTCGAGGACGCCGGGCAGTTCGTCGTAGACCGCGTGCACCAGGTGGACCCGGTCGGCGTACGGCCGCAGCCGGTCACGGGCGTGCGCCAGCGCCTCGGTGTCGCGGTCGAGCCCGACGAGGACGGTCCGGGGAAACGCCGCGAGGACCGCCTCGGCGTGCCCGGCGAGGCCGAGCGTGGCGTCGACGTGCACCGTCTGCCGGTCGCCCCGATCCAGCGCGGGGGCCAGCAGCTCGAGACACCGCTCGAGCAGCACCGGCACGTGTGTGCCGCGAAGCTCCCCCATGTCGACCCCCCGGTGGACCGCCGTCTGGTGTGAATGTGCCCGGTGGAAAGCTGTGCCGCTCGCCGTACCGCCAGATCCCCATCCGCTCGTTACGCCTGGCACCGGGGAAGAGGTGCCAGGGGCATAGGAGCGGCTGGAGATCTCGCAGTACGTCGGGTGACCGGCGCCGGACCGGTCCTTCGCGGGGACCGGCTGCCGTCGTGCGCCCTCCTACAGTCCGCCGGGCAGCACCCCCTCCTCGATGTCGGCGAATTCGTCTTCGCTCTCGGCGAGGTAGGTGTCCCAGGCCTGTCGGTCCCAGATCTCCACCCGGCTGCTCGCCCCGATCACCACGAGGTCGCGGCCCAGACCGGCGTATTCGCGCAGGTGACCGGGTATGGTCACGCGCCCCTGCCGATCCGGGACCTCGTCGTGCGCGCTGGCGAAGAAGACCCGGCTGTAGGCCCGCGCGGCCTTGTGCGTCATCGGTTGCTGGCGCAACTGGTCGGCGATCCGCTGGAACTCGGGCGTCGGGAATACGTAGAGGCAGCGCTCCTGCCCTTTGGTGATCACGACACCTCCCGCCAGCTCGTCCCGGAACTTCGCCGGGAGGATCAGCCGGCCCTTTTCGTCCAGGCGCGGTGTATGGGTGCCGAGAAACACCGACCCAAACCCCCTCGCCCATCGGCGGTGTTCGCGGCACCGCAGATCCCCCTGGGCCGGCGGACCCTTCCGGACCCGCCATCGGGCCCCACTCTACTCCACTTCCCTCCACCTGCAACCAGAATCGCGGGTTTGGCAAGCCCTGTCTCATTTGTAAAACCGCACGTCAGAGTGGGTGGAGCGGAGTGGAGGGCGGCGAGCGGCAGGGCGTCCGGTCACCTACCCGACATTGATCAACTCTGTGGCGATCACCACGGTTTCGACCGGTATCGAGCCGTTGGCCTGCCGCGCGGCCCCGTTCTGTCAAGCCCAGGGAGGAAAGTGGAGGGCCACCGGTCGGGCGTTGTCCAGGGCGAACGGACCGGTCGCCCCCGCCGGAAGGCCCGCTGTCCTCCACGGCGATCGGGAGCCCGCACCAGTTCCGGTAACCTCGCTCGCGTGACGGACGCGAAAATGCCCCTGCGCGCAAAGGTGGCCAGCTCGGTGTCGCGGACCGCCGCGGCGCTGTCGCGGGCCGCCGGCCGCGGTGACGGCTCGGTGATCGGTGGCTGGCTCGGGCTGAAGATCGACCCGGAGTTGCTCGCCCACCTCGCCGCCGGCCGGACGATCGCCCTGGTGTCCGGCACCAACGGCAAGACCACCACGACCCGGCTGGCCGCCGCCGCCGTCGGCGTCCTCGGACCGGTGGCGACCAACTCCTTCGGCGCCAACATGCCCACCGGGCACACCTCCGCGCTGGCCAAGGCCGGCCACACCCCGTACGCGGTGCTGGAGGTCGACGAGCACTACCTCGCCCAGGTCCTCGACGCCACCGAACCCCGGGTCGTCGCCCTGCTCAACCTCTCCCGCGACCAGCTCGACCGGGCGAAGGAGGTGGCGATGATGGCCCAGGGCTGGCAGACGACCCTGGCCAAGCACCCCGACGTGCACGTCGTCGCCAACGCCGACGACCCGATGGTGGTCTGGGCGGCGATCGGTTCGGCGCACACCACGTGGTTCAGCGCCGGCCAGCGGTGGCACGACGATTCGTGGGTATGCCCCGAATGTGGTTCCCCGATCGAGCGCGCCGAGGACCAGTGGTGGTGCACCGGCTGCACCCTGCGCCGCCCGCAACCCCACTGGGTGGTCGAGGACGACGGCGTCGTCGACCCCACCGGCGCCTGGCACAAGATCGTCCTTCAGCTCCCCGGCCGGGTCAACATCGGCAACGCGGCCACCGCGCTCGCCGTCGCGGCACAGTTCGGCGTACGCCCCACCGACGCGGTGTCGCGCCTGGGCGGGGTCGCCTCGATCGCCGGCCGCTACGCCCAGGTCGTCCGCGACGGCCGCGGCATCCGGCTGCTGCTCGCCAAGAACCCGGCGAGCTGGCTGGAGGCGTTCGACATGGCCGACCACGCGCCGACACTGCTCTCCATCAACGCGCGCGACCCCGACGGCCTGGACACCTCCTGGCTCTTCGACGTCGACTTCGCGCCGCTGCGCGGCCGGCAGGTCCTCATCACCGGCGACCGGGCCTACGACCTGGCCGTCCGGCTCGACATCAACGACGTGCCCTTCCAGCACGTACGCACCTTCTCCCAGGCGATCGCGGCGGTACCGCCCGGCCGGCTGGAGGTGATCGCCAACTACACGGCGTTCCAGGACATCCGAGCGGAGTTGGACCGTGTCAACTGATGCCGGCTACCCGGCCCCCCCGCCGCCGGGCGCGGACAGCTACCTTCGCCTGGTCTGGGTCTACCCCGACCTGCTGTCGACCTACGGCGACCGCGGCAACCTGCTGATCCTCGCCCGCCGGGCGCAGCGCCGCGGCATCCCGGTCCAGACCATCGAGGTACGGTCCGACCAGACGCTGCCCACCGCCGCCGACATCTACCTCCTCGGCGGTGGCGAGGACGGCCCCCAGGCGCTGGCCGCCCAGCGGCTGATCTCCGACGGCAACCTGCACCGTGCCGTCAACCAGGGCGCGGTCGTATTCGCCGTGTGTGCCGGCTACCAGCTCCTCGGCGGCTCCTTCTTCGCCAAGGGCGCCAAGTGCGCCGGCCTCAACCTGCTCGACCTCTACTCCGACCGGGGGCCGACCCGGGCGGTCGGCGAGCTGGCCGGCGACATCGACCCGCGACTCGGGCTGCCGCCGCTGTCCGGCTTCGAGAACCACGGCGGCCGTACCCACCTCGGCCCCGGCGTGTCACCGCTGGCCCGGGTCACCACCGGGATCGGCAACGACGGCAGCACCGAGGGCGCCTGGCGCGGCCACGTGCTCGGGACGTACTCGCACGGCCCCGCACTGTCGCGCAACCCGGCCCTGGCCGACCTGCTGCTGCGCTGGGCCACCGGCACCAACAACCTCGCCCCGCTCGACGACACCTGGTCGGACCGGCTGCGGGCCGAGCGCGCGGCCGCCGTACGGGTATGAGCGGCCCCGGCCGCTGGCTGCGGACCCGGGCCGACGAACTGGTCCGGGCCGTACGGCTCCCGCCGCACGGCCACGGCCGGCCGCTACGGGAACGGCTGCGCGAGCGACCGTTCCGGCGGTTCGTCCTCCTCCTCGGCATGCTCGGGGTCCTCGGGATCGTCATGCTCCTGGTGCCGCAGCCCGACCTGGCCGCCGCCCCGGAGATGGTCGACGACCTGGGCCCGTTCGCGCCGGTCGCCGCGGTCGTGGTCGGTGCGCTGCTGCTCGTGGCGCTCGTACCGCGCACCTTTCTCACCGTCGCCTGGGGAGCCCTGTTCGGCCCGCTCGGCGGCGCCGGCTACACCCTGGGCGCGGCACTGCTCGCCGCCGCGCTCGGGTTCGCCGTCGGCCGGCTGCTCGGCCGCGAATTCGTCGCCGAGCGGATCCGGGGCCGGCTGGCCAGACTCGACGGCTGGTTCGCCCGGCAGAGCGTCTTCGGTGTGATCACCGTACGGCTGCTGCCGATCGGCGGCTTCGGCCTGGTCAGCTACGGCTACGGCACCACCGGCGCACGGCTGCTGCCGTTCCTGGTCGGCAGCCTGCTGGCCTCCGTACCGTCGGCGTTCGGCTACGCGGCGGTCGGCGCCGCAGTGGCCGAGCCGGACACCTTCAACCCGCTGTCGGTCGCCCCGGCCGGCCTGGGCCTGATCGCCACCGCCGTCATCGTGTGGCGCTGGCGCCGCTCCGCCCTCCGCGACCGCACCCCGGCCGCACCGCCCGCCGGCACCGCGCCGAACTGACCCTGCCCACCGGCGCCGTCCGGTCGACCCGCCGTCCGGGCAGCGTGTCGATCGGGTCGTAGTAGGCGTAGCGCGGGTCGGCCCGCCGGTCCGTCGACCCGCCGGTCGTCGTGGCGACGGGCAGCCGGTGGCCGGACCTGGGATCGGGACCTGCCGCCGGCCCCCAGGGCCGGGACCCACGGCCGGGACCCACGGCCGGGACCGGGGCGCCGATCAAGGAGTCGCTGACCGGCCTGCCGCCGGCCGTCCGGGCGGCGGCAGACCGGGCAGGCGTGTGTCGCTGTTCGGGGTCACAGCGAATTCGCTGTACCCACACTGAATTCGCTGTGGCTCGAAACAGATACCCCGGCCCAGGGATGTTCGGGGGGCCGGGCCGGGCCAAGCCCGCGGCAGCGGCGGCAGCGCGAACCGAACTGCCGCCCCGGCCGGCAGGCGCCGGCCGGGGCACTTGCGGCGGTCAGGGAACGATGCTGACCATCCGGCCCTTCACCACGATGACCTTGCGGGGCTCCTTACCGCCCAACTGCTCGGCGACCACGGCCAGCGCCGCCGCGCGTACGGTCGGCTCGTCGGCGTCGGCCGGGACCTCGATCCGGCCGCGGACCTTGCCGCCCACCTGCACCGGGTAGGTCACCGACTCGGCGACCAGCAGCGCCGGGTCGGCCGTCGGGAAGTCGGCGTACGTCAGCGAGCCCGGGTGACCCATCCGCTCCCACAGTTCCTCGGCGATGTGCGGGGCGAACGGGGCCAGCATCAGCACCAGCGGTTCGGCCACCTCGCGTGGGGTGGCGGGCAGCCGGGTCACCGCGTTGGTCAGCTCGATCAGCTTGGCGATCGCGGTGTTCAGCCGGATGCCGGTCAGGTCGGCGCGGACGCCGTCGACGATCCGGTGCAGCAGCCGCCGGGTGGCGTCGTCGGCGGGTTCGTCGACGACCCGCAGCGCCCCGGTCTCCTCGTCGACGACGGTGCGCCAGACCCGCTGCAGGAACCGGTACGCGCCGACGACCGCCCGGGTCTCCCACGGCCGGGAAACCTCCAGCGGCCCCATCGACATCTCGTAGACCCGGAACGTGTCGGCGCCGTACGCCTCGACCATCTCGTCCGGGGTCACCACGTTGCGCAGGGACTTGCCCATCTTGCCGTACTCGCGGTTGACCTCGACCTCGCCGTGGAACCAGTGACCGTCACGCTCCTCGACCTCGGCCGCGTTGACGTACGCGCCGCGGGCGTCGGTGTACGCGTACGCCTGGATGTAGCCCTGGTTGAACAGCTTGCGGAACGGCTCGAACGAGGTGACGTGGCCCAGGTCGAACAGCACCTTGTGCCAGAAGCGGGCGTACAGCAGGTGCAGTACGGCGTGCTCGACGCCGCCGACGTACAGGTCGACGCCGCCGCAGTCGCCGGTCCCGCGCGGCCCCATCCAGTAGGTCTCGTTGTCCGGGTCGACGAACCGTCCGGCGTTGGTCGGGTCCAGGTAGCGCATCTCGTACCAGCAGGACCCGGCCCACTGCGGCATGGTGTTGGTCTCGCGTACGTAGCGCTTCGGGCCGTCGCCCAGGTCCAGTTCGACCTCGACCCAGTCCCGGGCCCGCGACAGCGGGGTCTCCGGGGAGGTGTCGGCGGCCTCGGGGTCGAACGTCTTCGGCGAGAAGTCGTCGATCTCGGGCAGTTCCAGCGGCAGCATGCTCTCCGGCAGCGCGACCGGCAGGCCGGTCTCGTCGTAGACGATCGGGAACGGCTCGCCCCAGTAGCGCTGCCGGCTGAACAGCCAGTCGCGCAGCCGGTAGGTGGTGGCGCCCTGGCCGTGGCCGTTCGCCTCCAGCCATTCGATGATGCGGGCCTTGGCCTCGGCGACGCCCAGGCCGTCCAGGTCCAGGCCGCGGTCGGGCGCGGCGCTGTTGATCGCCGGACCGTCCCCGGTGTACGCCTTGCCGTCGAACCCGTCGGACGGTCGCACGGTACGGATGATCGGCAGGTCGAAGACCTCGGCGAAGGCCCAGTCCCGCTCGTCCTGCCCGGGCACCGCCATGATGGCGCCGGTGCCGTAGCCGGCCAGCACGTAGTCGGCGATAAAAACCGGCACCGGTGCGCCGTTGACCGGGTTGGTGGCGTAGGCGCCGGTGAAGACGCCGGTCTTCTCCTTGGCGTCGGCCTGCCGTTCGACGTCGCTGCGTCCGGCGGCGAACTCGCGGTAGGCGGCGACGGCGGCGCGCGGGTCGGCGTGGCCGCCGGTCCAGGCGTCGCGGGTGCCGGCCGGCCAGGTGCCGGGCACGATCCGGTCGACCAGTTCGTGTTCGGGGGCCAGCACCATGTAGGTGGCGCCGAAGACGGTGTCCGGGCGGGTGGTGAAGACCCGGATCGGGTCGGCCGAGCCGGGGACCGGGAAGTCGATGTGGGCGCCGGTCGAGCGGCCGATCCAGTTGCGCTGCATCAGCTTGATCGGCTCGGGCCAGTCCAGAGTGTCCAGATCCGCCAGCAGCCGGTCGCCGTACGCGGTGATCCGCATCATCCACTGCTTCAGGTTGCGCTTAAAAACCGGGAAGTTGCCGCGCTCGGACCGCCCGTCGGCGGTGACCTCCTCGTTGGCCAGCACGGTGCCCAGGCCCGGGCACCAGTTCACCGGCGACTGCGAGACGTACGCCAGCCGGTGGTCGTCGACGATCAGGCGGCGCTCGACCGGGTCCAGGTCGGCCCAGGGGCGACCGTCCGGAGTGGGCCGGGTGCCGGCCTCGAACTCGGCGACCAGTTCGTCGATCGGGCGGGCGCTTCGCCGGTCGGTGTCGTACCAGGAGTTGAAGACCTGCAGGAAGATCCACTGGGTCCAGCGGTAGAAGTCGACGTCGGTCGTCGCGACCGAGCGCCGCCCGTCGTGGGCCAGGCCCAGCATCCGCAGTTGCGCCCGGTAGCGGGTGATGTTCTCGTCGGTGGTCTTGCGCGGGTGCTGCCCGGTCTGCACCGCGTACTGCTCGGCCGGCAGGCCGAAGGAGTCGAAGCCCATGGCGTGCAGCACGTTGCGGCCGGCCATCCGCTGGAAGCGGCCGTAGCAGTCGGTGCCGATGAAGCCCAGCGGGTGCCCGACGTGCAGCCCGGCACCCGACGGGTACGGGAACATGTCCAGGATGTACATCTTGTCGGCTCCGGCCCGGGGGTGGTCCGGGTCGGCCAGCGGCCCCACCGGGTTCGGGGCGTGGAACGTCCCGCGCTCCTCCCAGCGGTCCTGCCAGCGCGCCTCGATCTCGTTCGCCAGCGCGGCCGTGTATCGGAAGGACGGGATGTCGCCAGCCGTCTCGACTACGTCACTCATGGTTGCCACCTCGGTCTAGTCCAGGGCTCGGGAATCGTCGGCGCGCGAACCAACGCGGTCTACAGGGGCATAAAAAAGCCCCTCGCGCAGGAGGGGAAGCCGTGCCGCTGATCCCGTGCTCGGCGGCGGCGCCTCGCGTGGGTCTGTCAGCACGGCTAGGTAAGGAGCAGAAAAGCCCTGGCCATGACGGCAGTCTAACCCTTTCGCCCGACGATGTCGCACCGCGGCCGCCCGAATTGGCCGACCGTCGACAAGCACCCCGGTCGGCGCGGTGGCCGAATCCGGTTAGCCTGATGAAAGCTACGGAAGACCGGTCGACGCGACCGGTCTATTTCCGCAGACTTTCGGCCGGGTCTGGAAACTCCAGTCATCAGCCAGGCAGCAGCGCGACGAGGAGGAGGCCCGTGACACAGCAAACCCGGGACGAGCTGGGCGACATCCTGCCCGCCGACGAGTTCCGCACCGCAAGTGAAGCCATCGTCGCCAACATCGAGCAGGTCATCGAGGGCAAGACCGCCACCGTACGCCTGGCGCTGGCTGTCCTGCTCGCCGAGGGGCACCTGCTCATCGAGGACGTACCCGGGGTCGGAAAGACCAAACTGGCCAAGGCTCTCGCCCGGACGATCGACTGTTCCGTACGGCGGATCCAGTTCACCCCCGACCTGCTGCCCAGTGACGTCACCGGGGTGAGCGTCTACAACCAGGAGACCCACGACTTCGAGTTCAAGCCGGGCGCGGTCTTCGCCAACCTGGTCGTCGGCGACGAGATCAACCGGGCCTCCCCCAAGACGCAGTCGGCGCTGCTGGAGTGCATGGAGGAACGCCAGGTCACCGTCGACGGCACGACGTACGAGCTGCAGAGCCCGTTCATGGTGATCGCCACCCAGAACCCGATCGAGATGGAGGGCACCTACCCGCTGCCGGAGGCGCAGCGGGACCGGTTCACCGCCCGGATCGCGATGGGCTATCCCGACGCCGGCGCCGAGCTCGCCATGCTCGACGTGCACGGCGGGGCCGACCCCCTGCACGCGCTGCGCCCGGCCGCCGACGCGGTCACCGTACGCCGCCTGATCGCCACCGTCCGCGACGTGCACGTCGCCGACGCGGTCAAGCAGTACGCGGTCGACCTGGTCACCGCCACCCGCGAAGCCCCCGACCTGCGGCTCGGCGCGTCCCCCCGGGCCACCCTCCAGCTCCTGCGCACCGCCCGGGCCGTGGCCGCGCTGGACGGTCGCGACTACGTGCTCCCCGACGACCTCCAGACGCTGGCCGTACCGGTGCTCGCGCACCGCATCATGCCGACCGCCGACGCGCAGCTCGCCCGGCGTACCACCGACGCGATCGTCGCCGACCTGGTGCACCGCCTCCCGCTGCCGCACGACCGGCGGTCCCCGTACGACACCCGCTCGACCGGTAACGACGACAACAGCCGCTCCCACTACGAGCCTCGGGGGCGGTGACCGTGCGGGAGGCGCTGCGGGGCATGACCACCCGCGGCCGCTCGTTCCTGGCCGCCGCGGCGGCCGCCGCGCTGTCCGCGCTGATCCTCGGTGAGAAGGACCTGCTGCGGGTCGCGGTGCTGCTCGCCGTACTGCCGCTGCTGGCCGCCGTGTACGTCGGCCGCAGCCGCTACAAGCTGGCCTGCACCCGGTCGCTGGACCCGCAGCGGGCCACCGTCGGCTCGACGGCGCGGGTGGTGCTGCGGTTGCAGAACATGTCCCGGCTGCCCACCGGGACACTGCTGCTCGAGGACCGCCTCCCGTACGCCCTGGGCAGCCGCCCCCGCGTCGTGATCGAACGGCTCGGCGCCAACCAGGCGAGTTCGGTGGCCTACACGGTGCGTACCGACGTACGTGGCCGCTACGAGATCGGCCCGCTGGTGATCCGGCTGACCGACCCGTTCGGCCTGTGCGAACTGGTCCGCGCCTTCCCCAGCGTCGACCGGCTCACCGTCATCCCGCAGGTCGTCCCCCTGCCGTCGGTCCGGGTCGCCGGCGAGTACGCCGGCGCCGGGGAGAGCCGCGCCCGGTCCGTCGCCGTGCACGGCGAGGACGACACCGCGACCCGGGAGTACCGGCGCGGCGACGACCTGCGCCGGGTGCACTGGAAGTCGACCGCGCGGACCGGCGAGCTGATGGTCCGCCGCGAGGAGCAGCCCTGGGACAGCCGGGCGACGGTGGTGCTCGACACCCGGGCGTTCGCCCACCGGGGCGAGGGGCCGACGTCGAGTTTCGAGTGGGCGGTGTCGGCCACCGCGAGCGTCGCCGTGCACCTGCGCCACGCCGGCTACAAACTGCGCCTGGTCAGCGACTCCGGCATCGACACCGACGCCGACCAGGCCGGTGGCGAGGGCATCCTGCTCGACCACCTGGCCGACGTGCAGCCGGCCCAGCGCGGCGACGTGTCGACGCTGGTCGAGCGGGTCCGGCAGCGCTCCGACGGCGGCCTGATCATCGCCGTGCTGGGCGCGCTGACCGTACCCGAGGCCGAACTCCTCGCCGGCCTGCGCACCAACGGCGCCACCTGCGTCGGATTCCTGATCGACACGTCCACCTGGCTCGACCTGCCGCCGGAGATCCGCGCCGACGCCGACCAGGCGCACGGGCAGGCCGCGCTCGCCCTGCTGCGCAGCGGCTGGCGGGTCATCGGCGCGACCCGCGAGGAGCAGCTCCCCGCGCTGTGGCCACAGGTGGGACGCGGCTCGCAGGGCTTCGCCTGGCGGGCGACGATGGCCGAGACGGTCGCCGGAGGTATGCGATGAGCAGGAACGACGTACACCGCCCCGGAACCGGCGGGGGGCCGGCATGACCCGCGGCCGCTACCTCGGGTTCGTCGCCGCGGCGGCCACCCTGCTCGCCGCCGCCCCGCTGTCGGCGATCTTCGACACGATGACCTGGCTGCTCCAGGCCGTCGTCGCGGTCGCCCTGGTCACCGGTGCCGCCACGCTGGCCCGGTCGCTGCGGGCACCGGTGTGGGCGCAGGTGCCCGCCATGATGCTCGCCCTGCTGTTCGCGCTGACCTGGATCTTCCCCAGCGGCGACGAGGTGCTCGGCATCCTGCCCGGCCCGGCCACCTTCGGCCACTTCGGGGAGCTGATGTCGCAGTCGGCCGACGACGTGCGGTCGTACGGCGTACCCGTGCCCGACGGCGACCCGCTGCTGTTCATCAGCGTGCTCGGGATCGGCGGCGTCGCCGTCGTCGTCGACCTGCTGACCGTCGGGCTGCGCCGGCCGGCGCTGGCCGGCCTGCCGATGCTGGCGATCTACTCGGTGCCGGTCGCGGTCTACTCCGACAGCGTGCCCGCGCTGCCGTTCGTCATCGGCGCGGTCGGCTTCCTGTGGCTGCTGGTCGCCGACAACGTCGACCGGGTACGCCGCTTCGGCCGGCGCTTCACCGGCGACGGTCGCGACGTCGACGTGTGGGAACCGTCGCCGCTGGCGGCCGCCGGCCGCCGGCTCGCCGTCGTCGGTGTCGCCCTGGCGGTCCTGCTGCCGGTGGCCGTACCCGGCATGAGCTCCGGGCTGCTGACCAACTTCACCACCGACGGCGGCAGCGGCCCCGGCGGCAACGGGCGGCCCGGCCCGGGCACCGGACCGGGGCGGGTCAACCTGTTCGCCGCGCTGTCCGGCCAGCTCAACCAGTCCCGGGTCTACGACATGGTCAAGGTCACCACGACCGAGGACGACCCGTTCTACCTGCGCTTCGGGGCGGCCGACGAGATCCGCCGGGACGGTTTCGGCGTACGGACGCCGCGCGGCACCCCGGTCACCCGGTCGCTGCCCGACCCGCGCGAGGCGGCCCGGCCCGGCATCAGCCGGGAGACCCACCGGGCCGAGGTCGAGATCACCGACGACTTCGTGATGCCGTTCCTGCCGGTCTACGGCGAGCCGGTCGGCACCCGCGAACTCGACGCCAACTGGCTCTACGACCCCGATCTCCAGGTCGTCTACTCCAACCGCCAGCAGTCCAGGGGCAAGAAGTACTCCTTCGAGTACGTCCGCAGCCGCTTCAGCCCGATTGCGCTGCGGGCGGCCACCCCGCTCCCGGCGGAGGACGAGACCCGGCAGCGGCTGACCCAGGTGCCGGCCGTACCCGAGGTGCAGACCCTCGTCGACCGGCTGATCGCCGACCGGTCGAACGACTACGACCGGGTCCGGGCGATCTACGACTACTTCTCCCGCGACAACGGGTTCAGCTACAACCTGCGCACCGAGGGCGACACCAGCGGCGAGGACATCGTCAACTTCCTGAACAACAAGGTCGGCTACTGCCAGCAGTACTCGGCGGCGATGGCCTGGATGGTCCGGGCCGCCGGCATCCCGGCGCGGGTCGCGTTCGGGTTCACCAACGGCAGCGACCGCACCGGCGGTACGTACACGCTGACCAACCTCAACCTGCACGCCTGGACCGAGGTCTACTTCGGTGGCATCGGCTGGGTGCCGTTCGACCCCACCCCGGCGTCCAGCGTCGCCGGGTCGGCCCGGTCGGCCTGGGCGCCCGACACCGACGCCCCCGACCCGGTCACCCCGTCGGCCGCTCCCACCGGTTCCGCCGGCCCGAACGCCCCGCTCGACCCGGGCGACGAGAACCTGTCCGGCGGCGGCCTCGGCGACAACTACACCGACGACCTGACCGGTGCCACGCCGGAGACCGCGCCGACGTGGCCGTGGTGGACCGCCGCGGGCGTGGCGTTGGTGATCGTGTTGCTCGCGCTGCCCGGCTGGCGCCGTGGTCAGGTACGCCGGCGCCGTCACGCGGCGACGGTGGCGGCCGCCGGTGCGGCCACCCCGGACGACACGGCCGCCGCACCGGGGGTGGCCCGGGTGGTGGTCACCGGCGCCGAGGCGCAGCGGGCCAGGGCCGACGCGCACGCCGCCTGGGACGAGCTGATCGACACGCTGGTCGACTACCGGGTGCCGGTCGACCCGACCGAGACGCCCCGGGCCACCGCCGACCGGCTGGTGAAGGCCGACCTGTCGAAGCCGGCGGCGGCGGACGGCGTACGCCTGCTCGGGCGGGCCGAGGAGCGGGCGCGGTACGCCCGCGAGCCACTGCCGGGCGTACCGCTGACCGAGGCGCTGCGCTCGGTACGGCGGGCGCTGGCGGAGGGCGCCGACCGGCGTACCCGGCTGCTCGCCGCCACGCTGCCACCCTCGGTGCTGCTGCGCTGGCGCGGCGCGATCATGGATGCTTCGGGCCGGCTCGTGGCGACGACCGGACGCTGGCGGGACGCCGTGACCCGCTGGAACCCCCGTCGCCTCCTGGCCGCCCGCACCTCCCGCTAACACCAAGATCCGCGTGATCAGGGATTGAATCGGGCGTGTCGTCGGCGCGCCGGGATACCAGCTCCCTGATCACGCGGATCTTGCTAGGCGGTGAGTGTGGCTGGACCGGCGGGCGGGGTTTGACCGGCGAGCACGGCCGGCCGAGCCGGCGGGCGCGGCAAAGCGGCCGGCGGGCGTGCTGAACCGGCGGGCGTGGCGAAGCCGGCCGGGCAGGACGGGTGTCCGGATCAGGCTGAGGGGACGAGTGCTCCCGCGCCGGGTGGCATGCAGCGGCCACCGGCCATCAAGATCGGCCTGATCAGGGAGTTGGTCTCCGGACGCGCCGAAGACACGCCCGATCTAGTCCCTGATCACGCGGATCCTGGAGTCAGCGGTTGCCTTCCGGCCGCTGACGCCACCGATCCTCCAGGCGGTCGATGAACGACGACCGCCGGGCACGGGTGCGCCGGCTCGTGGTGCCTCCGACGACATGCAGGTCCGGCGACTGCGCCCGCCGACGCGAATGGATCGCGTAGGCGGCCCCACCGAGCATGACGACGAATCCCGCCACGCCGAGCAGTGGAACCTTGCTCACCGTGCCGTAGACAACCAGTGCTAGGCCGGCGATGACCACGACGGCCGCAACGAGCAGCCGACGCCGCGAGTGCAAACGCGGGTCGCTGGCGCGCACAGCCGAGGCGAATTTGGGGTCCTCGGCAAGCGACCGCTCGATCTGCTCGAACAGCCGCTGCTCGTGCTCCGAGAGCGGCACGGCACTCCTCCCGGTCGCGTTGGTCGGTCCGGTCGAACCGACAGACCGTGGCAGCCAAGCCGGCTGCTTTCCTGCAAGTCTACGAGGGCGTTCGACGCTCGGAAAGCGGGACGACCTTCCGCCGGCCCGGATTTTCCGTCCGTCGCAGATCATTATCACCGAGAAGGCTCGCCGGACGCACCACCGACCGGCCGAAACGTGCTGCCGCCGCGTCCGCCGCGGCCTCCGCCTCGCGCCAGCCACGCTCCGGCGCACCCAGTGTGAGCTGCTGCGGAGTCGACCCGGCGGCGGCGAGCCCCTCGACCCGCACGCCGACGAGACGGATCGAACTGCCCGGGGCCAGCAACTCGTAGAGTGCCCACGCGGTGTCGAAGACGTCACGTGCCACATCCGTCGCCCCGGGCAACGTGCGTGACCGGTTCACGGTCCGGAAGTCGGCGAGCCGGACCTTGATTGTCACGGTGCGCCCGACCTGTCCGGACTGCCGCAGCCGTACGCCGACCTTCTCGGAGAGCGCGAGCATCGCCCGCCGGATCACCTGTGGGTCGTCGACGTCGGTGTCGAAGGTGACCTCGGCGCCGATGGACTTGTCGACGTGCTCCGGGGTGACCCGCCGCGGATCCCGCCCCCACGACAGTTCGTGCAGGTGGGCGGCTGCGGCCTCACCCAGCGCGCCGCGCAGTGTCGCGAGCGGGACGTTGGCGATGTCGCGCACGGTGGTCAGCCCCAGCCGGTGCAGCGTCTGCGCCGACCGCTCCCCCACCCCCCACAGCGCGGCGACCGGCAACGGGTGCAGGAAGTCGAGCACCAGGGCTTCGGGCACCACGATCAGCCCGTCGGGCTTGGCCCGGGTGGAGCCCAGTTTGGCGACGAACTTGGTCGGCGCGACCCCGACCGAGCAGGTGAGCCCCTCCTGCTCGTGGACCCGTTCGCGGATCAGCCGGGCGATCTCCGCCGGCCGGCCGAGCAGTCGCCGGGCGCCCGCCACGTCGAGAAACGCCTCGTCCATCGACAGCGGCTCGACCAGCGGGGTGACCCCACGGAAGATCTCCATCACCGCCCGGGAGGCGGCCGTGTACTGCGTGAAGTCGGGCGGCAGGAACACCGCGCCGGGGCACAGCGCCCGGGCCCGGGCGGTGGGCATCGCGCTGCGCACACCGTAGGCGCGGGCTTCGTAGCTGGCCGAACTGACCACGCCACGGTTGCCGGTGCCACCGACGACGACCGGCCGGCCACGCAGTTCGGGCCGCCGGCGGATCTCGACGGCGGCGAAGAAGGCGTCCATGTCGACGTGCAAAATCGGGCATCCGCTGTCGTCGGCTTCCGGCCCGAAGCGCGGATCGCCCCCCGGCCCCCCGGCCCGTGGAATTGCCTGGCTACGCCCCACCCCAGCAGGCTAACCACCGGGTACGACACCACACCGCCCCCACGCCCTACGGGGCGCGATCGAGCCGGCCGGAGGGGCGCCGATCAAGGAGAAGTCGTCCCCTTTACCGCCCGAATTGCCGTACACATCCCCTTGATCGCGCAAAAGCCCGGGCGCGGGAACCTCAGGGGCGGATGGTCAGGAGTGGGATGAGCATCTCGGCGGCGGTGTAGGAGCCGTGGTAGCCGACCAGCCGCGCCTCGATCGGATGGTCGGTGCGGGTGGCGACCACCGCGTAGTTCTCGTGGCAGGCCACCACCACGTCACCGACCCGCGCCAGATGCCGCTCCGGCACCGGGCCGAACCAGCCCGCCGCCACCGCCTCGTCGCGGGTGGCGACCCACGCCGCCCGGCCCAGTACGCCCCGCCAGGCGGCCACCACGTCGTCGGTCGCACCCGGCTCGACATGCAGGTAGCGCACCCGCGGCTCGCCGGCGACCAGCCGCAGCCCGGCCCGCAGGCGCGGGTCGGTGTCGAGGTCGAAGCGCCGGTCGACCGGCACGTTGAGCTGGCCGTGGTCGGCGGTCACCAGCAGCGCGGCATCGGACGGCAGCCCGTCGGCCAGGTGGGCGACCAGACGGTCGACGTCGGCCGCCGCCAGCCGCCAGGCGGGCGAGTCGACACCGGTGAGGTGCCCCACCTTGTCGAGATCGGGGTGGTAGCCGTAGACCAGGCCACGGCCGTCGGCGGCCCGCAGCGCGGCCAGCATCTCGGCGGCGAGCGCGTCCGGGTCGGCGGCGCCGACATGGCGACCGCCCCGGTTGGCGGCCAGGGTCAGCCCGCTGCCGGCGTACTCGGGGCGGCTGATCACGGTCACCGCGACCCCGTCGGCCTCGGCCCGTTCGAGCTGGGTGGAGACCGGCTGCCAGTGCAGCGGTGACGGCTCCTCGCGCCAGTCGATGTGGGTCAGCACCCGGTCGGTGCCGGGCACGTTGACCCGGAAGCCGAGCACGCCGTGCCGGCCGGGGGCGGCACCGGTGCCCAACGAAACCAGACTCGTCGGGGTGGTCGACGGGAATCCGCTGGTCAGTGGGCGCCCGTACCGCCCGGCGAGGTCGGCCAGCGCCGGCGCGTGCGGCGCCGCGACCGGAAGCAGGTGCCAGCCGAGCCCGTCGACGAGCAGGACGGCGATCCGGCGTACGCCGTCGAGCCGGCCGACCAGGCCGAGCGGGTCGGCGGCGCCGGGCACCCCGAGCACCGCGAGGCTGCTCGGCAGCACGTCGGCGAGGCTCCCGCCGCCGTAGCGGGGCATCACCCGGTCGAAGACGTCCTGTCCCGGCGCGGCTGGTTTCGGTACGCCCTGAGCCGGTACGACCGGAACGGCGACCTCGGCCGTACCCTGCTCCGGCACGACCGGAACGGCAGCGACCTCGCTACGCTCGCTCACGAGGCCGGGCGGCGGGCGAAGAGGTGCAGTTGGGCGGCGACGTCCCGATACGGCGGCAGCGCCGCGGCCGCCAACTCCAGGTCGATCAGCGCCTGCGGGGCGCCGTCGGCGACCGCGGCCGGGATCAGATCGGCGAGGACCCGTACGCCGTGGGTCTCCTCGACCGTCAGCCCGGCGGCCGCCAGCAGCGCGGTGGCGCCCGCCACGTCGTAGCGGCGGCGCAGCGTGTCCCGCGGCCCGGCGGTGCCGTGCTCGTCGGCGAGCAGCGCGGCGGCGACGTCGAGGTGGCCGTTCGTGGCCCGGCTGAACACGGCGGCGGCCCGGCCGGCGACCAGCACGCTCGCGGCCCCGCCCGGACGGAGCGCCGACGCGACGGCGACGACGACGGACGCCGGGTCGTCGACGACCTCGAGTACGGAGTGGCAGAGCACCAGGTCGGCGCTGGCCGGCTCGACGAGCCCGGCGAGCGCGTCACCGTCGCCCTGCACGGCGCGTACCCGGTCGGCGACGCCGGCCTCGGCGGCCCGGCGGGTCAGCGCGGCGAGCGCGTCGGGGCTGGCGTCGACGACGGTGACCCGGTGACCGGCCTCGGCGAGCGGTACGGCGAAGCCGCCGGTGCCGCCGCCGACGTCGACGACGGTGAGCTGACGGTCGCCCCGGCGGTCGAGTTCACGGCGCAGGACGGCCCAGACCACGGCGGTGCGGGGGGTGACGAGGGGGCCGGCCGACGGCACCGGGGATCCCGGCCGGTTACGTGTGCGCTCCACCCGGACGAGCCTAGGCCATGCCCCACGTGCAAGCCCGGCGCGAGCGCCGGCAGTCGCCCCACGTGCAAGCCCGGCGCGAGCGCCGGCAGTCGCCCCACGTGCAAGCCCGGCGCGAACCACCCGGGCCTGCGGGGTGGGGGGTGATCGTTAGTTGTTCCGCCGTTGTAGGTACGGCGTGTCGAACTGCTGGGCAGCAGATGATCACGGGTGCCCTGGCGGGCCACCGATCCCGCCGTGCTCACAAGTCAGCGGAAGTCCCGGGACGCCGGGGTGACCGGGGTGGTGATCGGGTCGAGCCGGTCGGCGACGAGGTTGGTCACGCCCTCGGTCTTCTCCAGTCGGCCCCGCACGACCAGCGCCGTGCTGGTGCGGGCCACCCGGCGGTAGCGCTGCCACAGGCCGGGCGAGCAGGTGACGTTGAGCATGCCGGTCTCGTCTTCGAGGTTGACGAACGTGACCCCGCCGGCGGTCGCCGGCCGCTGCCGGTGGGTGACGATGCCGCCGACCCGGACCCGGCGGCCGGCCTCGACCGACGCCAGGGCGGCGATCGGCACCGCGTCCAGTTCGTCCAGCCGGGGGCGGATGAACCGGGCCGGGTGGGTTTCCGGGGACAGCCCGGTCGCCCAGACGTCGGCGACCAGCCGGTCGACGTCCTCCATGCCGGGCAGGGTGGGCGCGGTCGCGCCGGAGACGGTGCCGGGCAGCCGGTCCGGCCGGTCCTGGGCGGCGGCGCCGGCCGCCCACAGCGCCGCCCGCCGGTCCAGGCCGAAGCAGGCGAAGGCGTCGGCGGTCGCCAGCGCCTCCAGCTGCGCGGCCGTCAGGCCGACCCGCCGGGCCAGGTCGGACATGTCCCGGTACGGCCCGTCGGCGGCCCGGACCCGCTCGATCTTCTCGGCGAGGTCGGCGCCGATGGTGCGTACGCCGGACAGGCCGAGCCGGACCGCCGGACCGCCCAGCCCCCACCGGTGCGGCGGCTCCCCCGGCGCGCTGCCCCACCGGGTGTCCGGCGTGGACTCCAGCCGGGCCTTGGCGGCGCTGGCGTTGATGTCCGGCCGGCGTACCCCGACACCGTGCCGGCGGGCGTCGTCGACCAGGGTCTGCGGCGAGTAGAAGCCCATCGGCTGGGCGTTGAGCAGCGCGGCGAGGAACGGCGCCGGGTGGTAGCGCTTGAGCCAGGCGCTGGCGTAGACCAGGTAGGCGAAGCTCATCGCGTGGCTCTCCGGGAAGCCGAAGCTGGCGAACGACGACAGCTTGAGGAAGATGTCGTCGGCGACGTCGCCGGTGATGCCGCGCTCGGCCATCCCGGCGTACAACCGGTCTTTGATCCGGGCCATCCGCTCCTCGGAGCGTTTCGAGCCCATCGCCCGGCGCAGCTGGTCGGCGCCGGCGGCGTCGAAGCCGGCGACGTCGATCGCGAGCTGCATCAACTGCTCCTGGAACAGGGGTACGCCGAGCGTCTTCTCCAACGCGTTGTTCATCAGCGGGTGCGGTACGGCCGGCTCCTCCAGCCCGTTCTTGCGCCGGATGTACGGGTGCACCGAGCCGCCCTGGATCGGGCCGGGCCGGATCAGCGCCACCTCGACGACCAGGTCGTAGAACTGGCGGGGCTTGAGCCGGGGCAGGGTGGCCATCTGGGCGCGGCTCTCCACCTGGAACACCCCGACCGAGTCGGCCCGGCACAGCATGTCGTAGACCTCGGGGTCGTCCAGCGGCATGTCGCTCAGGTCCAGTGTGGACTCGATCATGTCGTGGGCGTAGTGCAGGGCGGAGAGCATGCCGAGCCCGAGCAGGTCGAACTTGACCAGGTCGACGATGGCGCAGTCGTCCTTGTCCCACTGCAGGACGGTGCGGCCGGGCATCCGCCCCCACTCGACCGGGCAGACCTCGATGATCGGCCGGTCGCAGATCACCATGCCGCCGGAGTGGATGCCGAGGTGCCGGGGGAAGGTCTGCAGCTCGTTGGCGTACTCGATGACCTGCTCGGGGATGCCGTCGACGTCGACGGCGGCGACCGACCCCCACCGGTCGATCTGCTTGCTCCAGGCGTCCTGCTGGCCGGGCGGGAAACCGAACGCCTTGGCGACGTCGCGCACCGCCGACCGTGGCCGGTACGAGATCACGTTGGCGACCTGGGCGGCGTGCTCCCGGCCGTACCGGGTGTAGACGTGCTGGATCACCTCCTCCCGGCGGTCGGACTCGATGTCGACGTCGATGTCGGGCGGGCCGTCGCGTTCCGGGGCGAGGAACCGTTCGAAGAGCAGCCCCCAGCGGACCGCGTCGACGTTGGTGACCCGCAGCGCGTAGCAGACCGCCGAGTTCGCCGCCGAACCGCGCCCCTGGCAGTAGATGTCGTTCTTACGGCAGAACGTGACGATGTCGTGCACCACCAGGAAGTAGCCGGGGAAGTCCAGTTCCTCGATGATCCGCAGCTCGTGCTCGATCTGGTCGTACGCCCGCCGGTTCGACTCCGGCGGGCCGTACCGGTCGAGCGCCCCCGCCATGGTCAGGTGGCGCAGCCAGCTCATCTCGGTGTGCCCGGCCGGCACCGGGTGGTCGGGCAGCCGGGGCGCCACCAGGTGCAGGTCGAAGGCGAGGTCGGCACCGAACTCGGCGGCCCGGGCGACCGCGCCGGGGTATGCCGCGAACCGGGCCGCCATCTCGGCCCCACCGCGCAGGTGGGCGGTGGCGGCGGCGGGCAGCCAGCCGTCGATCTCGTCCAGGCTGCGCCGGGCCCGTACGGCGGCCAGCGTGGTCGCCAGCCGGCGCCGGGCCGGGGTCGCGTAGTGCACGTTGTTGGTGGCGACGGTCGGCAGCCCGACGCGGGCGGCGAGCCCGGCGAGCGCGTCGTTGCGGTCGCCGTCGGTCGGGTCGCCGTGGTCGGTCAGCTCGACGGCGACGTTGTCGGCGCCGAACAGCGCGGTCAGCCGGTCGAGTTCGCGGGCGGCGGCCCCGACCCCGGCGGTGAGCAGCGCCGCCGGCACCGGCCCTTTGCGGCAGCCGGTGAGCACGAGTACGTGGTCACGCAGATCGGCGGCGATCTCCTCCAGCTCGCCGTAGTCGGGTTTGCCCTTCTCGCCGCCGCGCAGGTGGGCGCGGGAGATGGTCCGGGCCAGCCGGGCGTAGCCCTCCGGCCCGTGGGCGAGGGCGAGCAGGTGCCGGCCGAGCGGGTCGGGTTCGCCGTTCTGCGGCCCCGGCAGCCCGAGCGACAGTTCGGCGCCGAAGATGGTCGGCAGCCGCAGCTCGCGGGCCGCCTCGGCGAACCGGACCACGCCGTAGAACCCGTCGTGGTCGGTGACGGCGAGCGCGGTCAGCCCGAGCCGGGCCGCCTCCTCGGCCAGTTCCTCCGGATGGCTGGCCCCGTCGAGGAAGCTGAAGTTGGTGTGGCAGTGCAGTTCGGCGTACGGCACCGTGGCCGCCGGCGGAACCAGTGCCGGCGGTGCCTCGTACGGCTGCCGGCTGCGGGTCCAGGCCGGGGAGTCGCCGCCGTCGCCGTCGACGGCGAGCGGGTCGACCACGTACGGCCGCGGCCGGCCGGACAGGGCCCGTTCCAGTTCGGACCACGGCATCGCCGGGTTGTGGAAGCTCACGGCCGGTGGTCAGTCATAGACCGCCTCCACCGACCACCGGCCGCCGGAGAGCCCGAGCAGCAGTCCTCCGCCGTCGGCGAGGACCACCTGGAAGCGGGCCCGGCGACGGGCCTCGGCCGGCGCCCACCAGCGCTCGTCGACCGGCCACGGCCCGGCCCACCCGACGATCCCGACCGGTGGCCCGGTGCCGACGGCGACCCGGGCCGGCGGGGCGCTGACCGCCAGCCGGGCGCTGACGGTGACCGGTTCACCGGCCGCGTCCAGGACGGTGGCGGGCAGCGGGGCGGGCAGCACGACCGCCGGGTGCGGGGCCGGCAGGCTGCCCGGCCACGGCGGCACCGGCCCGGCCGCCGCCCGGGACCGGCCGGCGGCCCGTCGGCCGCCGCCCGACCGCCCGCCCACCGGATCGGGCGGGGCCGCCGGAACGGCCGGCGCGCTCCCGGCGGATACGCTCCCGGCCGCCGGGGCGGCTGACGCACTCCCGGCCGGCCCGTCCTCGGCCGGCGTGGCGGCGGGCGGCCCGGCGACAGACGGCACAGCGGCGGGCAGCGCCGGCAGGCCCGGCGCCGCCGCCGGGTTGCCGGGGCGGATCGGCACCCGCTCGTCGCCCCACGGCACCAGCCGTACCTGGTCATGGGGTGACCGGCCACCGCCGGGCACCGGGGTGACCACCGACTCCGGGCCGAGAATGCCCTGCACCCGGCTCAGCGCCCGGTGTGCCCGGTCGCGTCCGGCGCCGGTCTCCCCCCACAGGCCGGGTTGCAGGCCGACGTGGGCGAGCACGCCGTCGGGAACCAGGCTCAGCCGGAGGATGCCGGCGGTCGGCCGGGGTGGTGCGGCACCGGCCGCGCCGGGCCGCCGGCCGGCGGCGGTCAGCCAGCCGTCGAGTTGCCAGCGGACCCGGTCGCTGATCGCGGCCGCGGTCAGCAGCCCGTCGTGCCGCCAGACCCGGTGCAGTTCCTGGCCGTGGGCGGTGACCGCCTCGATGACCAGCCGGGTGCAGGCCAGGCCGTGCCCGGCGAGCGTGTCGTGCAGCCGTTCGGCGAGCGTCCGGGCGGCGAACGCGGCCACGTCGACCCGTTCCAGCGGCTCGTCGTACGTCTCGGTCACCGCCAGGTCGGGCGGCGGCCGGCGGGCGGCGAGCGGGCGGTGGTCGCGGCCGGCCGCGAGCCGGTGGGCGAGGATCCCGTCGAACCCGAACCGGGCCAGGACGTCCGCGGCGGGCAGGGCCGCGAAGTCGCCGAGGGTACGCACCCCGAGCCGGCGCAGCAGGTCGGCCAGGGCCGGCCGGCCGAGGGCCTCGACGGGCAGGCCGGCCAGGAAACGCGGGGTGTCGCCGGGTGGGACGACCTGCCCGGTGCGGGCGGCGAGACCGGCGCCGAACACCCCGTCGGCGATCCCGACCTGGCTCTCCACCGCACAGGACTGCGCGACGTGTTCGACGACGCGTTCGGCGGCCGGCTCCTCGCCGCCGAAGTAGCGGGCCGGGCCGCGGGCGGCGATCGCGCAGGCGCCCGGCCGGATCACCTCGACGCCGGCGGCGACCTCCTCGACGGCGGCGAGGACCGGCTCGAAGGCGCGGGCGTCGCGGGCCGGGTCGTGGTCGACGACGGTCAGTTCGGGGCAGCGGCTCTGGGCCTCGCGCCGACGCAGCCCGCGCCGGATCCCGTCGGCGCGGGCCGCCTCGGAGCAGGCGACGACCCGGCCGGCGTGCAAAACCGCGACCGGGGCCGACGCCGGGGTGCCGTCGGTGATCTCGGCGGCGATGACCGGCCAGTCAGGACACCAGACGAACATCGTCCGCACCGGCACGCCCACCGCTCTCCCACCCCCGCGACCCCGTGCCGGTCACCTCGACCGACGACCAACAGATTAGAACATACGTTCGGAATCCGTGAGGTGACCAGGGAGAATAGGCTCGTGGGCCGTCAGCCCGCCTGTGCGCGCCGCCCGCCCACGGGCAGCCGGACCGGCGCCGCCGCGTCCTGGGCGGCACGGACCCGCCCGCCCTCGTCCGGAAGCCACAGGACCAGTTCGGCGTGCGGGCGGTGGGACGCGGCCATGGTCAGCCGGCGGGTGCGCAGCCGGCCCCGCCCCTGTCCCAGGCCGAACCACTCCTGGCGGCGTACCGACACCCGCAGGTCGCTGCCCTCCCAGGCGGATCCCAGCGTGAACAGCGTGCAGCGGTGTTGGCGGGCCTTCGCCGCCAGCCGCCGCGCCAGCGTTCCCGACACCTGCACCGCCGGGTCGACCAGCACCGCGTCCGCCCCCGTCACCAGGGCACCGACCGCGTCGGCCCAGGCCGCGCCGGGATGGGGAACCAGCGCCAGGGTCTCCAGCCGGATGCCCAACTCCTGGGCGGCCAGGTGACCGAACGACGGGAGACCGACCACGCCGCACCAGCCGCCTGACGCCGACACACCGGCCAGCATCATCATCGCCAGCGACGTCCGGCCGCCCCCGCCGTCGATGGCGACCACCGCGCCACGCCTCAGCCGCCCGCCGAGCAGCGGCTGCATCGGCGCCGGCAACGGCAGGCGGTCGTCGACCGCGAGCCCCGGATCGGTCTGCCCGACCAGCGCCCGCAGACGCGCGAGGTCAGTCATCTGTGCTCTCTGGTCGGTCGTGCGGGTCGGGTCGTCCGGGTGGCTGGTCGGCGCGGGGTGGCTGGTCGGCGCGGGCCGCTCAGGCGGCCAGGTCGCCGGGCAGGCCGTCGATGGCCGGCTGGTGGGCCACCCCGAGCGTCGCCTCGACGAGGCTGACGAACTGCTCGGCGGCCCGCAGCAGGTCGTCGGCCTCACGGGCGGTCACCACCCGGGGAATCCCGGCCTCGGCGGCGGCGCGCTTGGTGGCACCGGTGGCGAAGAAGGTGGCCCACTCGCCCATCTCGGGAGCGACCAGCACGAGCAGGGTCCAGACGCTGGTGATCCGGTTGCGGCGGGTGGGGGCCGGACGGGCGCGGGCGGCGAGCATCGCCGCGGCGGCGCGCAGGGCGGCCAGGTGGGCGGCGGCGTAGCGCAGACCGTCGGGGCGGGTGCGGGCCGCCTCGGCCAGTCCCTGGCGGGCGATCGTGAGCAACTGGGTCGGGGTGCGGTGCGGCAGCACGTGGGCCGGCACCAGAGGTGCCGAGTTGGTCGCCATGGCTCTCTCCTCCGCGTCGCAATTCGCCGTACGCCACCGGCCACCGACGCCGGTCGGCGGGTCCGCGGCGGTGCACCGACCGGCCGGGCGCGAAGCTTCCCCACACCACACCCGGCCGGTCGTGCCGGCGGGCCCGTTGTCCGCCGCCCGGGGGTCGGGGGCGGCGGACAACGGTCCTGCCTTTGGCGGGCCAGGTCTCGCGAAGACCCGGGTCCCTCTGTGCGGTCGCGCGTCACCGCACATCCGGGAGTCGCGCCGCGAATCGCTCCTCCCGGGCGCCAGAACCGTCCCCGAAAGCGGCCACCCGTCGGGCTCGACCCGGAGGCTCGGCCGGGCCGACCCAATCAAGAGGGTCGAATCGAACACGCGTTCTAACTACTGAAGACTGTACACCTCCCCTGCGACAAAAACGCAAGGCCAACCGCGACAACCTCCCCGGTCCGGGGAAACGGCGGGGTCGCCCGGCGGCGGCCGGAACCGTAGCCGGGCGGGCCGTCAGCTCCGGCGCCCACCTGACCGCCCCGTTCGTCTTCGACGACCCGCACTTCGCGCGGCGTCCGTACGACCGCTGGTCGGCGTACGGCCAGTCGAAGACCGCGGACGTCCTGCTCGCGGTCGGCATCGCCCGGCGGTGGGCGGCGGACGGGATCACCGCCAACGCGGTCAACCCCGGCTGGGTCATGACCAACCTCCAGCGGCACGTCGACGACGACACCATGCGCGCCCTCGGCGCGATGGACGAGGCGGGCGACATCATCGAACAGCCGTCCCTGAAGTCGCTGCCGGAGGGCGCCGCGACGTCGGTGCTGCTGGCCGCCTCGCCGCTGGTGGAGGGCGTCAGCGGGCGGTACTTCGAGGACAACCGGGAGGCGGAACCGGCGCCGGAGGGACCGGAGCCGACCGGCGGGGTCGCCGCGCACGCCCTTGATCCGGAGGCCGCCGACCGCCTCTGGGCGTACGCGGCCCGGAGTGTCGCGACGGCGCGCTGAAGCCGGCACACCGCCGGCCGGCGTCCGCGGGCTACGGTTCGAGGCGGGCGAACCAGTCGCGGGCGGCCCGCACCCCGCCGGTCGGGGCGAGGGCGACCATCAGGGCGCTGCGCGCCTTGCCGGGGGCCAGCCCACGCGCGCCGATCGCGCCCACCCGGCCGGCGAGTCGCGCGCCGAGGGACAGCTCGTCGAGGTCGACGCCCCGGGTACGGCACCGGGACGCGACGACCACCGGGATGTCCCACTCGACCAGGTCGGCGACGGTGCCGAGCAGGCCGGCCGGGATGTTGGACAGGCCGGTGCCCTCCAGTACGACGCCGCGGGCGCCGGCGTCCACCACCGCGGTGAGCAGCACCGGGTCCATGCCGGGGTACGTCTTGATCAGGGCGACGTCGGACTCCGGCTCGCCGGCGGGCGCGGGTGGCCGCGGCGGCCGGGCGGCCAGCATCTCGACCCGGCCGTCGACGACCCGGCCCAGGGTCGGGAACGGCGCGGAACTGAACGCCGCCACGCCGGTGGCGTCCACCTTGGTGACCCAGCGGGCGGCGTGCAGTTCGTCGTCGAGGCAGGCCACCACACCGACGCCGGGCAGGGCCGGGTCGGCGGCGGCGGTGATCGCCGAGGCCAGGTTGCGCGGGCCGTCGGCGGACAGGTCGTCGAAGTGCCGCATCGCGCCGGTGAGGACGATCCCGCCGCGCAGGGCCGCCTCCCCGGCGAGCAGGTCGGTGAGAAGGCGGTGTCCTCCAGGGTGTCGGTGCCGTGGGTGATCACGACGCCGGCGTACCCGTCGTCGAGGATGGCGGCGCGGGCCCGGCGGGCCAGCGCCAGCATCGTCGCCGGGGTCATGTCCCAGCTCGGCTCGGACAGCACGTCCTCGACGGTCACCTCGGCGGTGAGCAGTCGGTCGGGAACGGTCCGGAGCAGGCCGGCGCCGTCGGCGACGGCCTCGTGGCCCGGCCGGCGCGAGTAGGCCATGGTGTCCTTCGTGGCCAGCAGCAGCACCCGTCCACCCACGTACGCCCTCCTCGCCCGATCCGACGCCGGAATCATAACCCGCATATACCCCTACTGGGGTTATAGGTCGATCCACTCTTCCGCCCGGGCTCGGCGACTCGACGCCCGCCCCGCCCCCGGCGCCGACGGGCGACCGAGCAAGATGGGGACATGCAGGCACACCCGAACGTCCAGGCCGTACAGGACGCGCTGGACAACGCCGACGCCCGGGACGGCTCCGGCAACCGATGCCAGGTCCGGATGCTGCCCGACGCGGTCCACACCGCGGCCGCGGCGGCCGACGCACTCGGCGTCGAGGTCGGCCAGATCGCCAACTCGCTGATCTTCGACGCCGACGGCGAACCACTGCTGGTGCTGACCTCCGGCGCCCACCGGGTCGACACCGCCCAGGTCGCCGCCGACCTCGGGGTGACCGCGCTGCGCCGGGCCACCCCGGAGTTCGTACGCGCCCACACCGGCCAGCCGATCGGCGGCGTCGCCCCGCTCGGCCACCCCGGTCCGGTACGCACCCTCGTCGACAAGGCGCTGGCCGGATACGGCGAGGTGTGGGCGGCCGGCGGCGTACCCCGGGCGGTCTTCCCGACGACGTACGACGAACTGGTCCGGATCACCGCCGGCACGCCCGCCGAGGTGGCGTGACCGGGCACGGACCCGACACCCGTCACGCGGGCGCCGAGCGCAGCGACGTACCGGAGCTGGTCACGCTGCACGTGTGGCGGATTCCCCGGCGGGCGGTGCCGCGCGCGCTGGTCCGGATGGCGGCCGATCCGCGCCGGCTGCGGGCGCTGCCCGGAGTGCGGTTCGGCAAGCTGCTCGGCACGGGCACCGGAACCGGGTTCGGGCCGACCGACGCCGACCCGACCCGCTGGGCCGCCGTCACCGTCTGGGACGACCCGGCGGCGGCGGACGGCTTCGACGAGAGCCCGGTCGGGCGGGCCTGGCGGCGGATCGCCGCCGCCGGCGTACGCGTCGACCTGCGGCCGCTCACCAGCCGGGGCGACTGGTCCGGCGTACGGCCGTTCGGCGACCCGCCCGGCGGGGCGACCGGCGGTCCGGTGCTCGCCCTGACCCGGGCCCGGCTGCGGCCGTCCCGGGCGCTGACGTTCTGGCGGGCGGTGCCGCCGGTCGCGCGGGCGCTGCACGCGGCGCCGGGGCTGGTCGCCCGCTTCGGCATCGGCGAGGCGCCGGTCGGCTGGCAGGGCACGGTCAGCGTGTGGCGCAGCACAACGGATCTCGTCGAGTTCGCGTACCGTCACCCGGAGCACCGGGCGGCGATCACCCGCACCCCGGTCGAGCGGTGGTACGCCGAGGAACTGTTCGCCCGCTTCGAGGTGCGCGACGTCGTCGGCGACCGGTCGGTGCTCGGCTGGACCGGGCCGGATGCGGGCGGGGCAGGACCGGCGGAGGATGACCGTGGACGGCAGTGAGGAGCGGGCGTGAGGTTGGTGTCGTGGCAGCCGGACGATCTCGTACGGCGGCTGGACGATGTCGTGGCCGTCTACGGCGAGGCGATGGGCTACCGGGCCGAACTGCTGGAGGCCCGGCGCGGCTACATTGCCACCCACGTACGCCGGCCCGGGTTCCGGGCGGTCGCCACCCTGACCACCGACGGGCAGCTGGCCGGCTTCGGCTACGGCTACACGTCCGGCAGCGGCCAGTGGTGGCACGACCAGGTGCGCCGGGCCCTGGCCGAACCCGAGCGGCGCCGGTGGCTGGTCGACTGCTTCGAGGTCGTCGAACTGCACGTACGGCCGGAGGCGCAGGGCCACGGCCTGGGTGCCCGGCAACTGCGGGCGCTGCTGACGATGGCCGGCGGGGCGACCACGCTGCTGTCCACACCGGAGGCCGACGAGCAGCGGTCCCGGGCGTGGCGGCTCTACCGGCGGTTCGGGTTCGTCGACATCCTGCGAGACTTCCGCTTCCCCGGTGACGAGCGGGCGTTCGCCGTGCTCGGTCGGGATCTGCCGCTGCCGTCGCCGCCACCCCAGTGACCAGGGTCCGGGCCGGGCTGCCCTGGCTGCTGCTCGGTGTGCTGGTGCTGGCGCAGATCGGCTACCCGCTGACCGACGGCACCGCCCGGGCCCGGCTGACGGTGGCCACCGTCGTGCTCGGCTACCTGCTGTCGGTCGGGCACGCGCTGCTGACCCGGGGGCCGCGTACGGCGGCGGCGCTGGTGCTGGTGGCGACCGGTGGCGGGCTGGCGGTCGAGGCGGTCGGCGTCGCCACCGGGGTGCCGTTCGGCTTCTACGACTACTCCGGCGAGCTGGGGCCGAAGCTGCTCGGCGTACCGGTGATCATCCCGCTGGCCTGGACCTGGATGGCGTGGCCGGCGTGGCTGGCCGCGGTCCGGCTGGTCGGGCCCGGCCCCGGCCGGGTGGTGCTGGCCGCGCTCGGCCTGGCCACCTGGGACCTGTTCCTCGACCCGCAGATGGTCGCCGAGGGCTACTGGACGTGGCAGGACCCGACGCCGGCGCTGCCGGGGCTACCCGGCATCCCGGTCGGCAACTACGTCGGCTGGCTGCTCGTCGGGCTGGCGATGATGACGGCACTGGCGACGGTCACCGTGCCGGCCGCCCGCGAGACACGGCCCGGCGACGGGCCGATGTACGCGCTCTACCTGTGGACGTACGGCTCCAGCGTGCTCGCCCACGCGGTCTTCCTCGACCTGCCCGCCTCGGCGGTGTGGGGGGCGGCGACGATGGCGGTGGTGGCCGTACCGCTGGCGGTGGTGCTGGCCCGGGCCGCCGCCCGTGACCGGCGCACCGGCCGGGTCGGCGCGTGACGGCACTGGCGGTCGCACTCGCCGTCGCGGTGACCGGGCTGACCCTGCACACGCTGGTCAACGCGACGAGGTGGCTGCGCCGCCCGCCGGCCGACCCGGCCGGAGTCGACGAGGCGGTGGCGGTGCTGCTGCCGCTGCGCGACGAGGCGACGCGGCTGGCGCCCTGCCTCACGTCCCTGCTCGCCCAGCGGGGCGTGGCCCGGCTCGAGATCGTCGTCCTCGACGACAACTCCACCGACGGCACCGCCGACGCGGTACGCGCCGTCGCCGGCACCGACCCCCGGGTCCGGCTGCTGACCGGGGCGCCGCTGCCGGACGGCTGGCTCGGCAAGCCGTACGCCTGCCACCAGCTCGCCGGGCACGTCTCCCCCGAGGCAAGCGTGCTCGTCTTCGTCGATGCCGACGTGGTGCTCGCCCCGCACGCCGTCGCCGCGTCCGTCGCCGCACTGCGGGACGCGTCGGCGGACCTGCTGACGCCGTACCCGCGGATCCTGGCCGGCTCGGTCGGCGAACGGCTCGTGCAGCCGCTGCTGCAGTGGTCGTGGCTGACGTTCCTGCCGCTGCGGGCGATGGAACGCTCGCCGCGCCCGTCGCTGGCCGCCGCCGGCGGGCAGTTGCTGGTCGTCGACCGGGCCGGCTACGACCGGGCCGGCGGCCACGCGGCGGTCCGCGACCGGGTGCTGGAGGACATCGAACTGGGCCGGGCGGTGAAACGCTCGGGCGGCCGGATCGCGCTCGCCGACGGGTCGGCGCTGGCCACCTGCCGGATGTACACCTCGTGGCGCGAACTGGCCGCCGGCTACACCAAGAGCATGTGGGCGTCGTTCGGTTCGCCGGCCGGCGCCGCCGCCGTCGTGGTCACGCTCCTCGCCCTGTACGCCGTACCGCCGGTCCTCGGCCTGGCGGCCGCTGCCACCGGCCGGTACGGGGTGGCCCTGGCCTGCGCGGCGGCCTGGCTGGCCGGGGTCGCCGGCCGGGTGGTGACGGCCCGGGCGACGGGCGGGCGGGCGTTCCCGGACGCGCTGGCGCACCCGGTGTCGGTCGTGCTGTTCGGGTGGCTGCTCCTGCGGTCGTACGATCTGCGCAGGCGGCGGCAGCTGTCGTGGCGCGGCCGGCCGGTGGCCTGAGGCCCGCCTGCGGCGGGCTCGGGAAGGCAGGGTCGGAAAGGCGGGGCGGCGTGGCGCGGGTCGTGGTGGTGGGTGCCGGGGTCGGCGGGCTGGCGACGGCGGCCCGGCTGGCGGCGACCGGGCACCGGGTCACCGTGGTGGAGCGGTCCGGTGTGGTCGGCGGCAAGCTCGGCCGCTACACCCGGTCGACGCCGGCCGGCACGTTCCGTTTCGACACCGGCCCGAGTCTGCTGACGCTGCCGCAGGTCTTCGCCGACCTGGCCGCCGCGACCGGCGCCGCCCCTGAGGCCGTGGCCGGCCTCGACTTCGGCGGGCTGCTCGATCCCGTACCGCTGGACCCGATCGTCCGGCACCGGTTCGCCGACGGCACCGTGCTCGACTCGTGCGCCGACCCGGACGCCTTCGCCGGCCGGATCGCGGCGGCCCTCGGCCCGGCCGCCGCCGACGACTGGCGGCGGCTGTGGCGGCGCGCCGGCCGGGTCTGGGACGCGTCGTGGCGGGACATCCTGCGCCGCGGCGTCGACTCGCCACTCGCCCTGGCACCGCTCGCCTGGCGGCTACGCGACCTCGCCGCCATCGCCCCCGGCACCACGCTGCGTGGGCTCGGCCGCCGGCACCTGCGCGACCCCCGGCTGCGGATGCTCCTCGACCGCTACGCCACCTACACCGGCGCCGACCCGCGCCGGGCGCCGGCGGCACTGGTCGCGGTGCCGTACGCCGAACTCGCCTTCGGCGGCTGGTATCTGCGCGGCGGCCTCGGTACGCTCGCCGACGCGCTACTGTCCCGCTGCCTCGACCTCGGCGTGGAAATCCACACCGGACAGACCGTGACCGGGATCGACGCCGCCGGCGGCCGGGTGCACCGGGTACGGCTGGCCGGCGCCGCCCCGCTGCCGGCCGACGTGGTGGTCGCCAACGTCGACGCGCAGACCGTCTACCGCGACCTGCTGCCGAGCCCACGCCGGCTGGCCGGGCTCGCCGACCGCAGCCTGGCCGGCTTCGTGCTACTGCTCGGCGTACGCGGCGACTCCGGGCTGGCCCACCACAACGTGTTCTTCCCCGCCGACTACGACGCCGAGTTCGACGCGGTCTTCGGCGATCCGGGGCGGGGTGCGCCGGCCCGACCGGCCGCCGACCCGACCGTCTTCGTCACCGTCGCCGCCGACCCGGCGGTCCGACCGGACGGCCACGAGGCGTGGTTCGTGCTGGTCAACGCGCCCCGGCAGGCCCGTGCACTGTCCGGAGTGGACTGGCGCCGGCCGGGGCTGGCGGAGGCGTACGCCGACCGGGTCCTCGACGTCCTGGCCGCGCGCGGCGTCGACGTCCGCGACCGGTTGCTGTTCCGGGAGGTACGCACCCCGGCCGACCTGGCCGGCGCCACCGCCGCCCCGGGCGGGGCGATCTACGGTACGGCCGGCGGCCTGCTGCGGCCGGCGAACCGTGGCCCGGTGGACGGCCTGTTCCTGGTCGGCGGCTCGGCGCACCCCGGCGGCGGCCTGCCGATGGTCACACTGTCGGCCCAGATCGTCGCCGCAGAAATCGGCCCCGCATAACGAACCCGCCCGCCCCTCCCGCACCCCACTCCCCCGGCGCCCCCCCTCGCCCTCTCGGTCGTTGATCAAGGACAAGTCGTGGGGTGTGTCGCGGCGTGTCGCCCACGACAACTCCTTGATCAACGAACGCGGCGGGCGCGGCGGGCGCGGCGGTCCGGGTGGGGCGCGGGTGGGGTGGGGGCGGGGCCCGGGGGGCTACGCGTTGCCCAGGGCGCGGCGGACGGCGCCCAGCAACTGGAGCAGGCCGCCGAGGGCTATCACGCCCCACACGACCGTGGCCAGGGTCATCGTGCCGGCGGCGAGGTCCGGGTCGACGTACCCGATGCCACCGGCCACCAGCAGGCCGACGATCGCGACCGAGACCCGACTCGGCCGCTCGCCGATGGTCACCACGCCGATCTCCTTCATGCCGACGCCGACCGCCCGCGCCCGGACGTACTCGTGCAGCCAGGACAGCCCGCCGGCGGCGGCGACCACCGGCCCGGGTGCGCCGACCAGCCAGAACGCGACCAGCCAGGCGGCTTCGCCGAGCCGGTCGGCGAACGAGTCGTAGACGTATCCCATCCGGGTGACCCGGCCGGTGACGACCGCGACGGCGCCGTCGGCGCTGTCGGCGATGGCGCCGAGCAGCACGAAGCCGGCGGCGATCAGCGGCCCTTCGACGCCGCGTGGGGCGAAGACGGGTACGCCGACGGACAGCAGTACGCCGACGAAGGTGACGGCGGTGGGCCGGATCCGGATCCGGCCGAGGATCCGGCCCAGCCGGTAGGCGAGGCGCAGCCAGCCGCGCACCACGGTGGAGGCGTCACGGGGGTCGAACCCGCCGTGCAGCCTGGCCCAGGTGCGGGCGTAGTCGTCCCAGTTCAGCAGCGCGATGCCCACCTCAACTCAACCGTCGTACGGCGGATCAGGTGGCGCTGCCGGGCGTGTCACACCCGTACGCCGGCCCGCAGGTGCTGCCACAGGTCTCGGGTGGCGGTCGAGCGGTTGAGGGTGATGAAGTGGATGCCGGGCACGCCCTCGTCGACGAGTCGTTGGCACATCTCGCCGGCGAGTTCGATGCCGAGTTTGCGGACGGCGACCGGGTCGTCGGCGATGCGTTCGAAGCGGGCCGCGAGCGCCTTGGGGAACGGGGCGCCGGAGAGTTTCTCGGAGCGTTCGATGGTGCCCATCCGGGTCACCGGCATCACCCCGGCGACGATCGGGGTGTCGCAGCCGGTGGCGGCGACCCGGTCGCGCAGCCGCAGGTAGTCGTCGGCGTCGAAGAACATCTGGGTGATGGCGAAGTCGGCGCCGGCCCGGCATTTGCGGACGAACTGCGCGGTGTCGCTCTCGATGTCCGGCGACCGGGGGTGCTTGTACGGGAAGGCGGCGACGCCGACGCTGAAGTCGCCGGATTCGCGGACCAGCCGGACCAGTTCCTCGGCGTAGAGGACCCCCTCCGGATGCTGGACCCACTCGCCGGTCGGGTCGCCGGGCGGGTCGCCGCGCACGAGCAGCATGTTGCGGATGCCGGCGGCGGCGAGCCGGCCGACGATGTTGCGCAGCTCGGCGACCGAGTGGTTGACCGCGGTCAGGTGGGCCATCGGCAGCAGGGTGGTGTCGGTGGCGATCCGCTCGGTCACCGCGATGGTGGTGTCGCGGGTCGAGCCACCGGCTCCGTAGGTGATCGAGACGAACGACGGCAGCAGCGGCTCCAGCTCGCGGATCGACCGCCACAGCAACTGCTCGCCCTCGGCGTCCTTCGGCGGGAAGAACTCGAACGAGTAGGTCGGCCCGGGCGCGCGGATCAGGTCCCCGATCGACGGCTGCGAGGCGGGAAGCACAGAGGGAAGGCCGAGCGACACTCCGCGATCGTACCGGCTCCCCCTCGCCCCTCCCGCCCCGTTTCCGCGATCTTGCAATTATCACCCGACAAATCCAACAAAAGGGGGAGACAAGTGCAAGATCGCGGAGAAGGTGTGGGTGGCGGCAGCGCGACCGACGGCGGCGGCTAGCGTCATGGCGTGACCGACGTCGACTCCGTATCCCCGGCCGACCGCACCGGCCCACCGCCGGTCGAGGCCGTCCCGCCCGCGGTCGGGGCCGCCGGCCCGCCGCCGGTCGACCGGGCCGACCTGCGCCGCCGGATCGACCGGGCACTCGCCGACTTCCTGGCCGCCCGGCGGGCCTGGATGACCGACGTCGACCCGGCGCTGCACCCGGTCGCCGACGCGCTCGACGCCTTCCTGCTCCGGGGCAAGCGGCTGCGGCCCGCGTTCGGCTACTGGGGCTACCGCGGCGCCGGTGCCCCGGACTCCGACGAGGTCGTCGCCGCGCTCGCGGCGCTCGAACTGGTGCAGGCCAGCGCGCTGATCCACGACGACCTGATGGACCGCTCCGACACCCGGCGCGGCGAGCCGGCCGTGCACCGTCGGTTCGCCGGCCTGCACCGGGCCGCCGGCTGGCAGGGCAACCCCGACGGGTACGGCGACTCCGCCGCCATCCTGCTCGGCGACCTGTGCCTGGTCTGGTCCGACGAGCTGATGCACCGCAGCGGGCTGGCCCCCGAGGTGGTGGCGCGGGCCCGGCCGGACTTCGACGAGATGCGCACCGAGGTCACCGTCGGACAGTACCTCGACGTACTCACCCAGGTCACCGGGGACACGTCGGTCGAGCGGGCCGGCAAGGTCGCCCGCTACAAGTCGGCGAAGTACACCGTCGAGCGGCCGCTGCTGATCGGGTCGGCGCTGGCCGGGGCGCCGGCGGCGCTACGGGCGACGTACTCGGCGTACGGGCTGCCGCTGGGCGAGGCGTTCCAGTTGCGTGACGACGTACTCGGGGTCTTCGGCGACCCGGCGGTGACCGGCAAGCCGGCCGGTGACGACCTGCGTGAGGGCAAGCGCACCTACCTGGTGGCGGCCGCCTACGAGGCGACCGGCGACGCCGGGCGGGCCGAGCTGGCCGGGCGGCTCGGCGACCCGGACCTCGACACCGACGGGATCGAACGGCTGCGCGCGGTCATCGTGGACAGCGGCGCGCTGGACCGCACCGAGCGGCGGATCGCCGAACTGACCGACACCGCGCTCGCCGCCCTGGCCGGCGGCGACGTCGAGCCGGCGGCCGCCCGGACCCTGGTCGACCTGGCGGTCGCCGCCACCCGCCGCACCGGCTAACACCCGCCCCCCTCCCTCCTCCCCCGCGATCTTGCACTTGTCGCCCGGCGAATCCGGCAAATGGAGGAGACAACCGCAAGATCGCGGGAACGGGTGGGGGCGGAGCGGCGGCGGGCGGGGTGGGTCAGCTGTCGCGGCGGGGGCGGGTGCGGAGCCGCTTCAGGACGCGGCTGCCCTCGCCGGCCGCCGGGGTGCGCTGCACCCCCCGCCGGCCGAGCCACACCCAGGTCGACAGGGTCAGCAGGATCAGCGCGAATCCGAAGAGGAGATCCTCCGCCGGGGCGTACACGATCCGCAGCCCGACGATCGCGTCCGGGTCGTACCGGACGATGTTCCGCCCGGTGAGCACGCCGTTGGACAGCAGCTGGAAGAACACGACGATCGGGTACGTCGCCCAGAAGACGCCGCGCAGCACCAGCCGGGTACGCAGCACGAACAGGTCCACGGCCAGCGCGCCGACCACGCCGAGCAGCGCCGCGGCGGTGTAGGTCACGGCTCGTCCCCCGCCCGCCACCGCAGCACGGCCCGGACCGCCTCGAAACCGAGCACCGCGCAGACCGGTACGACGACGAAGAACAGCAGCTCGTCGACGGGCAGCCGGCCGGGCAGCATGATCCCGGTGATCTGGTCGGGGTCGAAGCTCCAGTGGCCGGCGGCGATGGCCGCGAGGTCCCAGGCGACGAAGACGACCACGACCGGCAGCAGGGTGAGCAGCAGCCGGCGCCACCGGCGCAGCACGTTGACCCGGAACACCGGCTCGAGCCAGATGGCGGCGAGCAGGCACCCCGCGAGCACCGCCAGATAGGCGAGACGTCCCATCCGCCGGCTCAGAACCCGAGTGCCTGCGCGCGCCGCTTGACCTCGGTCGCCAGGTCACCGCCGAGCGCGACCGCCGGGATACCCGGAAGGGTGTCGTCCGGCGTGTACAGCCACCGCAGGGCCTCTTCGTCGTTGTACCCGGAGTCACGGAGCACGGTCACGATGCCGGGGAGGTGCTTGAGCACGGTGCGGTTCGCCACCAGCTCCGCCGGCACCATCCGGATGCCGTCGCGCCGCACCGCGATCAGCGCGCCTTCGCGGATCATCTGGTGCACCTTGCTGATCGTGATGTCCAGCAGTTCGGCGACGGCGGGCAGCGTCAGCCACTCCCGCGCCGGGACGTCGGGGGCGGTGGGTACGGAATCGGTCACCCGGTCACCCTGCCACGCCGTCGCCGGCCCCCACCACCGGCCCCGTGGCCGGCACCCCTCGCCCTCCCCCATGTCCCGCGCGGCCCGGTGTCCCGTCCGGACCCGCCCGCGCCCGGTCGCGCGGTGGCCCCGTACCCCTCGGGCCGGCCGCCGGAAGGATCCTCGACGTGAGCACCTGGCGGGGCGTACGCCATGAACTTGCCGGCGCGTGGCGATCGCTGCGCTACGACCTGGGCCGGCGCGAGCCCGCGGTGGGCCCACCGGCCGGGCCGGCCCGGCCGGCGCCCGGTCCGGCGCATCCGGCGGCACCACGCCGGGCGCTGGTCGCCTCGTCGATCGGGGCGCTGGCGGTCGCCGGCACGGCCGGCACGTATCTGATGGTCGGCGGCCTGGAGACGGTGCACAACGAGCGGCCGGCCGGGGCGCCCAGCCCGGCGCCGGCGGTGGCGGAACAGGGCGGCCAGGCGTCGCGGGACGACTCCGGGGCGCCCCCGGTCGTGCCGGGCGCCGGACCGACCGGTCCGGCCGGGTCGGGTGCCAGCCCGTCCGCCACGCCGGACCCGGCGCAGCCGTCGCCGACGCGGGAGTCGCCGGAGTCCAGCCCGCGCCCGACCCCGAGCTGCGAGTGCCCCGACCCGAGGCCGACGACGTCCAGTCCGCACCCGCCGACCTGGCCGCCGCCGTCGCCGACCGCCTCGCCGACACCGAGCCCCACGCCGTCCACGTCGCCGAGCGCCTCGCCGACGGCGTCGCCGACCGTCCCGCCGACGCCGACGCCGAGCGGCGAGACCAGCCCGCAACCAACGCCCGACCAGGGATGACGGCCGTCACGGCCGGTCGGTCCGCGGTCACGGCGCGGCGCGCCCCATACCGCTTCGGTACCGGCTGTGGCATCCTGTTCTGCCGTCACCCACCCGACACATAGACTGCCTGCCGATGGACATTCAGGTCGCCGACACTCTGCTTGGCTCGTTGATCGACGAGCGCTACCGCATCCGCGGGCGCGTGGCCCGCGGTGGGATGGCGACCGTGTACACCGCGACGGACGAACGCCTCGAACGCACGGTCGCTCTCAAGATCATTCATCCGACCCAGGCGCCGGACGCCCGGGCCCGGCTCGCCGGATTCGTCGAGCGGTTCACCGACGAGGCCAAGACCATCGCCCGGCTCACCCACCCCAACGTGGTGGCCGTCTACGACCAGGGCGTGCACAACGGCCTGCCCTACCTGGTGATGGAATACGTGCGCGGCCGCACCCTGCGGGAGATCCTCATCGAGCGCCGCCGGCTCAACCCCGGCGAGGCGCTGGCGATCCTCGACCAGATGCTGGCCGCCATCGCCGCCGCGCACCGCGCCGGCCTGGTGCACCGCGACGTGAAGCCGGAGAACGTGCTGGTCGCCGAGGCGCCCAGCGGCGGCGCCGGCAACCTGATCGACAGCGTCGTCAAGGTCGCCGACTTCGGGCTGGCCCGCGCCGTCGAGGCGAGCGCCGACGAGGAGAACGGCGGCCAGCTGATGGCGACCGTCGCGTACGTGGCGCCCGAACTGGTCACCGAGGGCCGGGCCGACCCGCGCAGCGACGTCTACTCCGCCGGCATCGTGCTCTTCGAGATGCTGACCGGCCGGGTGCCGTACGACGGAGACCGGCCGGTCGACGTCGCCTGGCAGCACGTCGACCGGGACGTACCGCCGCCGTCGAAGTTCGTGCCCGGCCTGCCGTCGGTCCTCGACGACCTGGTCACCCGCTCCACCCGCCGCGACCCTGGCGAACGCCCGACCGACGCCGGCGCGCTGCTGACCGAGGTGCAGGGCGCCCGCGACGACCTCGGCAACGCCAGCGTCAACACCGCCGTACTGCGCCAGGTCGCCCAGCCCACCATGGTCGTGTCGTCGGTCCAGACGACCGACCGGCCGTCGTGGGCCCGGCTCCCCGACCAGAAGGCGGCGGCACCGGCCGCCGCCCCACAACAGCCGCGCCGCCGGCGGGCCGCCGAGCCCGCCGAGACCCCGCCGCTGCCCGAACGCCTGAAGGCGATGTGGCAGGTCGTGATGAGCGACCGCCGGGGCCGCACGGCCGTGGCCGCCGCGATCGTGGTGCTGGGGCTGGTGGCGGCGCTCGGCGGCTGGTGGTTCGGCGTCGGCCGCTACACCGTGGCCCCGGAACTGGTCAACATGTCCAAGGCCGCCGCCGAGGAACAGGCCGCCCGGGGCGGCTTCACCATCACCTGGGGCGATCCGCGACACGACGAGAACATCGAACGCGACGTGGTGCTCAGCCAGGACCCGCCGACGAGCGAGCGGATCCTCAAGGGCGGCACCATCACGCTCGTGCTCTCCCTCGGCCCGGAGCGTTACCAGGTGCCCGACGTGGTCGGCAAGACGTTCGACCTGGCCCAGCTCGACCTGGAGAACGCCCAGCTGAAGGTGACCAAGGGCGCCGACCGGTACGACAACAACCTGCCGGCGGGCACCGTCATCGCCGTCGACCCGGCGGTCGGCACCGAGGTCAAGCCCGGCGACGAGATCACCGTCTTCGTCAGCAAGGGACGCGCACCGATCACCGTCCCCAACCTGATCGGTAAGAGCGTCGCCGAGGCCCGCACCACCCTGGCCGGACTCGGCCTGGTCGCCCGCGAGTCGTACGTCGACTCCGACCAGCCGAAGGACCAGGTCCTGCGGCAGGAACCGGCCGACGGAGCCGGCGTGGAACGCGGCGCCGAAGTCAAGATCGACGTCAGCAAGGGGCCACCGGCCGTCATCGTCCAGCGGGTCATCGGCATGCCGTGCCCGCAGGCCAAGGCCGCCCTGGAGGCACAGGGCCTGACCGTACGCGTCGACTTCAACCCCAACGGCACCGTCGCCTACCAGCAGCCGGGTGAGAACTCCGAGGTGCCGCCGGGCACCGAGATCGCCATCGGATGCTTCTGACATGGCGGTGACCAGGCCCGTCGGCTCCCACACGCCCACCGCCGGCGGCCTCGCCAAAGCGGCCCTGCCATACGTCGACGCCGCCGGCGCCGAAGCCGTACAGGTCTACGTCGGCAACTCACGCGGCTGGGCGCTGCCGCCCGGCGACCCGGCCCAGGACGAACTGTTCCGGGCCGGGTGCGCCGAACGCGGCATCCCGGCATACATCCACGCCTCGCTGCTGGTCAACATCGGGTCACCGACCCCCGCCACGGTCGAACGATCGGTGGCGACGCTGGCGCACGCGCTCCAGCGGGGCACCGCGATCGGCGCCACCGGAGTCGTGTTCCACGCCGGCAGCGCCGTCGACGCCACCCACACCGACGCCGCGATGCGCCAGGTACGCGAGGCGCTGCTGCCCCTCCTCGACCGGGCCGCCGAGGACGGCGGCCCCAAACTGCTCGTCGAGCCGAGCGCCGGCGGCGGCCGCTCGCTGGCGTCGAAGGTCGAACACCTCGGCCCCTACCTCGACGCCGTCGACCGGCACCCGTGGCTCGGCGTCTGCTTCGACACCTGCCACGCCTGGGCCGCCGGACACGACCTCGCCCGCCCCGGCGGCATGACCGCGACCCTCGACTCGCTGGTGGCGACCGTGGGCGACGACCGGCTGTGGCTCGTACACGCCAACGACTCCCGCGACACCTGCGGGTCCACCCGCGACCGCCACGAGACGATCGGCAAGGGCACGATCGGCGAGCCCGCCTTCGCAGAATTGATGCGTCATCCGGCAACCGCCGGAGTCGCCGTGATCGTCGAGACCCCCAGCGAACATCACGCCACCGACATCGCCACCCTCCAGAAGCTGTGCTAGCTGGCCTCGGATGTGTTTCTGGCCTCGGCTCTATTTCTGGCCTCGCCTTCGGCTCGGCTGGCTCGCTCCGCTTCGCGCCGCCTGATTGCACCGTCTTCACCCTGCGGGCATGACGGCTTCGCCGCATGTCCTCGGGCTCCAGACGGTGCGGCGGCGCTCGGTCGACTCGCGACTTTTGTTGCGGTCAGCCCTGTCCGCCGATTGCTTCGCCGAACGTCCCGGGTCGGCGACCGGTCGCCCGGGAGGACCCGCTGGCGCTCACCCTGACCGCCGCAGCGCCCGCCCGCAGCCCTGACGAAGACGGAAGGGGCGACTCCCACGGCAACCTCGCGCGGGTACTGCAGGGCGTGACGTTGATCTGAGCGGGAGGGACCCTACCCGCGCCGGATAAGGTCTCTCCCGCCCAGATCAACAACGGCCACCACACGCGGTTCCGACAAAGCGGACAGTGATGGCGGACGTCGCGGCGGCGGTCACCACGAAGACCCGGACATTTCAACGAAGCAATCGGCGGACAGCCCTAGACCGCGACCCAGGTCGCGAGTCGACCGAGCGCCGCCGCACCGTCTGGAGCCCGAGGACATGCGGCGAAGCCGTCATGCCCGCAGGGTGAAGACGGTGCATTTAGGCGGCGCGAAGCGGAGCGAGCCGTCCGAGCGGAGCGAGGACCAGCCAACACAGCCCAGCTCCTCCGATCAGGGTGATATCTCACGGACTCCTTGCGTGAACGGCCCCCTTTAGGGCAGCCTTACTGAGGTCAGCCTAACCGCAGGAGGGCACCCCTCATGTACGTCTGCATCTGCGCGCGCGTCCGCGAAGGCGAGGTCCGCACCGCGATCCGCCTCGGCGCGCACTGCGAGGAGTCTGTCGGGGATTCCTGTGGCGCCGGCACCGGCTGCGGCACCTGCCTGGACCGCATCTGTGACCTGATCGAGGAGGAGACCCGCACCGACACGCTCGTCACGATCGCGGCCTGATCCCTACGGCCGAGTAGGCTTACCCCACAGGTAACTCTTGTGGGGGTTTTGTCATGCAAGGCGACAGCCGGGTAATCGAGTTTCTGAACGAGCAGCTCACCGCGGAACTCACCGCGATCAACCAATACTTCCTGCACGCCAAGATGCAGGAGAACTGGGGCTACACCAAGCTGGCGAAACACACCCGGCACGAGTCCATCGACGAGATGAAGCACGCCGAGGTGCTGACCGACCGGATCCTGTTCCTCGAGGGCCTGCCCAACTACCAGAAGCTCTTCGCGCTGCGGATCGGCGAGACGGTCAAGGAGCAGTTCGAGTGCGACATGAAGATCGAGGTCGAGGCGGTCGACCGGCTGCGCCGCGGGATCGAATACATGCGCTCGATCGGTGACACGACCTCGGCGAGGATCTTCGAGGACATCCTGGCCGACGAGGAGCACCACGTCGACTACCTGGAGACCCAGCTCGGGCTGATCGAGAAGCTCGGCGAGGCGATCTACCTCCAGAACGTGACCGAGCACCCCGAGGTCTGACATACCCGTACGCGAAAAAGCCGGGCCCGTGTGACGCGGGCCCGGCTTTTCGTGTGTGGTCAGCCGCGCAGGACGCGGGTCAGCACCTCGATGGCGTGGTCGATGCCGGCGTCGTCGACCTCGTAGTGGGTGACCAGGCGGCCGACGTACGGGCCGAGCACCGACACGAGGACGCCTTCGGCGCGGGCGGCGGCCGCCACGCCGGCGGCGTCGAGCGGCGACTTCGACAGGTCCAGCGGCACGAGGTTGGTGCGTACCGGGCCGGCCAGCACACCGAACGGCGCGATCGCCTCGGCGAGCCGGGCGGCGCGGGCGTGGTCGTCGGCGAGCCGCCCGACGTGGTGGTCGAGCGCGTACCGGCCGGCGGCGGCGAGCACCCCGACCTGGCGCAGGCCGCCGCCCATCCGCTTGCGGATCACCCGGGCGCGGGCCATCCGTTCGGCGCTGCCGACGATCACCGAACCGGCCGGCGCGCCGAGGCCCTTGGACAGGCAGACCGACAGGGTGTCGAACAGTTCGCCGTACGTCTTCAGCGGCACGTCGTCGGCGACGTGCGCGTGCCAGATCCGGGCGCCGTCGCAGTGCAGCGCGACGCCGGCCCGGTCGGCGATGCCGCGCAGGGCGCGCAGGGTGGCCAGCGGGACCACCCCGCCGCCGCCCCGGTTGTGGGTCTGCTCGACGGCGATGGCCCGGGTCGGCACCGCGTGGTAGCCGTCGGGGCGGATCATCGCCGCGACCGTCTCGGGGTCGACGTCGGCGCCGACGGCCGGCCAGGTCCGGGTCGATATCCCGCCGTACGCGGCCGCGGCCGCCATCTCGTACGTCACCACGTGCGCGTCGGCGTCACAGAGCAGCTCGTGTGCCGGCGGTACGAGCAGTTGCAGCGCGATCTGGTTGGCCATGGAGCCGGTCGGGGCCCACAGCGCCGCCTCGTGCCCGAACAGTTCCGCCACGTGGGCTTCGAGCGCGTTGACGGTCGGGTCCTCGGCGTAGACGTCGTCGCCGACGTCGGCGGCGGCCATCGCCGCCCGCATCGGCGGGGTGGGCTTGGTGACGGTGTCGGAGCGCAGGTCGACGACGGGGCGCCCGGTCGATTCAGCCACGGAGCATCTCCGCGACCAGGAACGCCAGTTCGAGCGACTGCTGGGTGTTGAGCCGGGGGTCGCAGGCGGTCTCGTAGCGGCCCGGCAGGTCGATGTCCTGGATCGCCTGGGCGCCGCCGAGGCACTCGGTGACGTCTTCGCCGGTCAGCTCGACGTGCAGACCGCCGGGGTGGGTCTCCAGGTTCCGGTGGACCTCGAAGTAGCCGAGCACCTCGTCGACGATCCGGTCGAAGTGCCGGGTCTTGTAGCCGTTGGACGACTCGTGGGTGTTGCCGTGCATCGGGTCGCACTGCCACACCACGCGGGCGCCGGCGGCGGTCACCTTCTCGACGATCGGCGGCAGCGCGTCGCGTACCTTGTGGTTGCCCATCCGGCTGATCAGGGTGAGCTTGCCCGGGACGTTGTCCGGGTTGAGCTTCTCGCACAGCTCGATCGCCTGCTCGGGGCTGGTGCCGGGGCCGAGCTTGACCCCGACCGGGTTGGCGATCCGGGAGATGTAGTCGATGTGCGCGCCGTCGAGCTGGCGGGTGCGTTCGCCGACCCAGAGGAAGTGCCCGGACAGGCCGTACGCCCGGTTGTCGGAGACCCGGGTCAGCGCCCGGTCGTATTCCAGCGCGAGCGCCTCGTGCGAGCAGAAGAGGGTGACCTTGCGCAGCGCCTCGTCGTCGGTCATCCCGCACGCCTGGATGAACGCGAGCGCCCGGTCGATCTCGCGGGCGATCGCCTCGTAGCGCTCGCCGGCGGCCGAACTGCGGACGAAGTCCTTGTTCCAGTCGTGCAGGCCGTGCAGGTCGGCGAGGCCACCGCTGAGGTAGGCCCGGAGCATGTTCATCGCCGCCGCCGAGTTGGCGTACGCCCGGATCATGCGCTGCGGGTCGGCGATTCGGGCCTCCGCCGTCGCCTCCAGCGAGTTGATCATGTCGCCGCGGTAGGCCGGCAGGCCGAGCGCGTCGGTCGGCGCCGACCGCGGCTTGGTGTACTGCCCGGCGACCCGGGCCACCTTCACCACCGGCAGCGACGCCCCGTACGTCAGCACCACCGCCATCTGCAGCAGCGTGCGGGCGTTGGCGAGCAGGTGGCTCTCGGTGTTGTCGACGAACGTCTCCGCGCAGTCGCCGCCCTGGAGCAGGAACGCCTTGCCGTCGCAGACCAGGGCCAGCCGCTCGCGCAGCAGGTCGACCTCGTACGGCGCGACGATCGACGGCACGTTGTCGAGCACCCGGCAGACGTCGGCGACGGCGGCCGGGTCGGGCCACGGCGGGGTCTGCGCCCGGGGCAGGTCGCGCCACCGGTCGAGCCCGAGGGCGGCGTCCTCGGCGGAATCGGTCGAGGGGCGGGTGGTCTGCAAGCCGGGGTTACCGACCCCGGGATGGCTCAACTGGTGCCACTCTTGGCGCATGCGAGCAAGCGTACGGCGGACACCCGTCCGGACGGTTGCCGAGGGTGCGCGTTTCGCAGCGTGAGATGGGCCCTACCGGGGGCTGGGGACCGCGCCCGGGCCGGCCGGGGCCGCCGGCGGACTGGCCGTGCCGTCCGGCGACGGCGACGGGCTGGCCGTGCCGTCCGGTGACGGCGACGGACTGGCCGTGCCGTCCGGCGACGGCGACGGGTACGCGGTCGGCGGCGGGCCGGTCTCCTCGTCCGCGATGCACCAGTGCCCGTCGACGTGGCTGAGGGTGAAGACCAGACCGACCAGCCGGGGATCACCGGCGGCGGTGACCATGACGGCGGCGTCGACCCGCTGGTCGGCCCCGACGGCCTGACCGCCGGTGACGGTGGCGTCGGTGACCACGAAGTGTGCGGCGAAGTCACCGTTGGGACCGGTGGCGATCCGGTCGAAGGTGGCGTGCATACCGGCGCAGAGCTGGGCCCGGCCGGCGGCGACGTCCTTGGCCTTCATCGCGTCGAGGTAGGTCTGCACCCGCTCGCGGGCCAACTGCCCGGGGTCGGGCCCCGACGGCTCCTGCGAGCCGCAGCCGGCGAGCGCCGCCGCGAGCACGGCCCCGAACAGCACCCCGCCCCGACGCACACGCCCTCCCCACGACCGCATTCCGCCCGAGTCTCCCACACCCCCGCCCACTCCCCATCGACCCCCGACCGCCCCCACCGCCCCTCTGTCCACCCGACCCGCCCCCTGTCCGCCCGACCCGGCCCCCCGTCCGCCCGACCCGGCCCCCCGTCCGCCCGACCCGGCCCGCCGATCAAGGGGATGTTCGGGGCAGAACAGGCACGTTCTGCCCCGACAAGCCCTTGATCCACGCGACGGACCGGCCCGCCGTGCGACGGGCCAGGCCGCGCGACGGGCCAGGCCGCGACGGGCCGGCCCGCGCGACAGGCCGGAGTCAGTCGAGCAGGGCGGTCACCGTGCCGGCGGCCACGGTGCGGCCGCCCTCGCGGACCGCGAACCCGAGGCCCACGTGCATCGCGACCGGCCGGCCCAGTTCCACCGTCAGGTCGACGGTGTCGCCCGGCATGACCATCTGCGTGTCGTCGCCGAGCCGCATCGCCCCGACCACGTCGGTCGTCCGGAAGTAGAACTGCGGCCGGTAGTTGGCCAGGAACGGCGTGTGCCGCCCCCCTTCGGCGGTGGTCAGGGCGTACAGCCGCGCACCGAACCGGAGGTGCGGCGTGACGCTGCCGGGCAGCGCCACCACCTGGCCCCGCTGCACCTGGTCGCGCTTGACCCCGCGCAGCAGGACGGCGGCGTTGTCGCCGGCCTCGGCGACCGGCAACGAGCGGCCGAACGTCTCCAGCCCGGTGGCGACGGTGGACAGCGTCGGGCCGAGCCCGACCACCTCGACGGCGTCGCCGACCCGGAGCGTGCCGCGCTCGATCGCGCCGGTGACCACGGTGCCCCGCCCGGAGATGGTGAGCACGTTCTCGATCGGCATCAGGAACGGTTCGCCCAGTTCGCGGGGTGGCACCGGGACGTACCGGTCGACGGCGTCGAGCAGTTCCACGACGGACGCGGTCCACCGCGGGTCGCCCTCGAGGGCGCGCAGCGCCGAGACGCGCACGACCGGGACCTCGTCGCCGGGAAAGCCGTATTCGCCGAGCAGTTCGCGGACCTCGAGTTCGACCAGGTCGAGCAGGTCCGGGTCGTCGACGGCGTCGGCCTTGTTCATCGCCACCACCAGGTACGGCACACCGACCCGCCGGGCGAGCAGGACGTGCTCGCGGGTCTGCGGCATCGCGCCGTCGAGCGCGGAGACGACGAGGATGGCCCCGTCGACCTGCGCCGCCCCCGTGATCATGTTCTTCACGTAGTCGGCGTGGCCCGGCATGTCGACGTGGGCGTAGTGCCGGGTCGCGGTCTCGTACTCGACGTGCGCGATGTTGATGGTGATGCCCCGCGCGACCTCCTCCGGCGCCCGGTCGATGCCGTCGAAGGAGACGTACCGGTTGGCGGCCGGGTCGCGGTCGGCGAGGACCCTGGTGATGGCGGCGGTCAGGGTCGTCTTGCCGTGGTCGACGTGCCCCATCGTGCCGATGTTGAGGTGCGGTTTCGTACGCGAGAACTGGCTCTTGGCCATGCTGAAGCTCCACTGTGGAGGTTCGGGGTCGGCGGGCGACGTACGCGGGCGGTTGCCGGGACCGGAACGCGTCAGAACCGCGCGGGACGGGGCCGCCAGAAGAAAAGGGGCGGCGCCGTACTGACGGGCCACCCTCCTCCGTGGTTCTGCTCGGGATGGAGGAGGGTCAGCCTCGGGTATCCGCGAACCACGCGCACACGTCGGCGACGGCCGGCAGGTGTGGACCTGCGGGCCGTCCGAAGCCGACGGTGCCGAACATGGTGGTCACGGTAGGCGACAACGCCGCGGCCCGCGACCGATATTCCGGTACGACGACGCGGGGCGGGGAACCGGAAACCCGGTTCCCCGCCCCTGTGGGGATTCCTGCGTCGGCCCGCCCCCGGGCGGGGCCGTCTGGTTGTCGACCCCGCCCTCGGGCGGGGCCGCCCTAGTTGAGGCCGTTACGGATCGCGGTGATCAGCTCGCCGTTGCTGGTGTCACCGGAGAGTTCCCAGAAGAACGCCCCGCCGAGCCCCTGGTTCTTGCTGTACGTCATCTTGCCGGTGATGGTGCTCGGGGTGTCGTAGCTCCACCAGTTGCTGCCGCACTTGGCGTACGCGGTGCCGGCGATGGTCGCCGTCGCCGGGCAGGTGTTCTTGAGGACCTTGTAGTCCTCGATGCCCTGCTCGTAGGTGCCCGGCGCCGGGCCGGTCGCCGTGCCGCCGGGCGCGGTCTGGGTGACGCCGGTCCAGCCGCGGCCGTAGAAGCCGACGCCGAGCAGCATCTTGCTGGCCGGGACGCCCTTGCTCTTCAGCTTCTGGATCGCCGCGTCGGAGTTGAAGCCGGCCTGCGGGATGCCGGTGTACGAGGTCAGCGGCGAGTGCGGGGCCGTCGGACCCTGGGCGTTGAAGGCGCCGAAGTAGTCGTACGTCATCGGCATGATCCAGTCGAGGTTGTTGACCGCACCGGCGTAGTCGGCCGCGTCGATCTTGCCACCGTTGCTGCCGTCGGCGGTGATCGCCGCGGTGACCAGCCGGTTCGGGCCGAACTTGGTCCGCAGCGCCGAGATCACGTTCTTGAAGGCGTTCGGGCCGCTGTTGTCACAGGTCAGGCCACACGCGTTCGGGTACTCCCAGTCGATGTCGATGCCGTCGAACACGCCGGCCCAGCGGGAGTCGTTGACCATGTTGTAGCAGGAGTCGGCGAACGCCTGCGGGTTCTGGGCGGCCTGGGTGAAGCCGCCGGACCAGGTCCAGCCGCCGACCGAGAAGATGACCTTGAGGTGCGGGTACATCTGCTTGAGCTTCTTGAGCTGGTTGAAGTTGCCGCGCAGCGGCTGGTCCCAGGTGTCGGCGACACCGTCGACGCTGTCCGCCGCCGTGAACGCCTTCTCGTAGTCGGCGTAGCTGTCGCCGATGGTGCAGCGACCGCCGGTGGTGTTGGCGAAGGCGTACAGGATGTGCGTCATCTTCGCGGCGGAACCACTGGTGTGGATGTTCTTCACCTGGTAGTTGCGCTGGTAGGTGCCCCACTGCACGAAGTATCCGACGACCTTCTTGGCGCCGGGCGGCGGCGGGGTGGTCGGCGGCGGAGTGGTGGGCGGCGGGGTGGTCGGGGGTGCGGTCGTGGGCGGCGCGGTGGTCGGCGGCGGGGTGGTCGGCGGGGTGCCGCCGCCGCAGGCCGCGCCGTTGATGGTGCAGTTGGTCGGGGCCCGGTAGGCGCCGGTCCCGATGTAGCCCCAACTGGTCGAGGCACCCGCGGCGAGCGCGCCGGCCCAGCTCTTCTTGACGGCCACGACGCGGTTGCCGGTGCGGGTCACGTCGGCGTCCCAGAAGCTGCTGATCGTGGTGCCGGCCGGCAGGTCGAACTCGATCCGCCAGGTGTTGACCGGGCTGCTGGTGCCGTTGGTGACGGTGACCCTGACCTCGTGACCGGAGCCCCAGTCCGAGGAGGCGGCGAACGTGGTGGTGAGGCTGCCGGCACCGAAGGCCGACGTGACCGGGACCGCGGCGACGACCAGCGCCGCCACGGCGCCGGCCCACATCGCGCGGCGCAGGGATCTCTTCATGTGGCGTCTCCCCAAACAGTTAGGAAACTTTCCAAAAAGCTAGTGAGACGCTACTCACGGATTTAACACTTCGTCAAGATGTCCATTTTTAGATTTCTGGATGTCTTGAGGTTCGCTACCGGTTCTCCTGGGGTCGGCGCCGGTCGGCCGGCGCTGGCCACCACCTATGCGACCACCACCCACCCGATCGGCCCGACCGGCCGGTAACGTCACCGTCATGACCGTTTTCGACACCGGGATCGACGCCCTCGCCGGCGGCCCCGCGAACCTCGCCCAGTACCGCGGCAACGCGCTGCTGGTGGTCAACGTGGCCTCGCGGTGCGGCCTGACCCCGCAGTACGCCGGCCTGCAGAAGCTGCACGAGACGTACGGGCCGCGCGGACTGGTGGTGCTCGGCGTGCCCTGCAACCAGTTCGCCGGCCAGGAGCCGGGCAGCGCGGCGGACATCGCCGAGTTCTGCGAGGTCAACTACGGCGTGACGTTCCCGTTGACGGAGAAGGTCGACGTCAACGGGCCGGACCGGCATCCGCTCTACGTCGAGTTGGTGGACACCGCCGACGCCGAGGGGCACACCGGCGACGTGCGGTGGAACTTCGAGAAGTTCCTGATCGCCCCGGACGGTACCGTCGCGGGCCGGTTCGGCCCACGGGTGGAGCCGGACTCGGCGGAGCTGGCCGCCGCGATCGAGAAGGTGCTGCCCCGCTAGCGGGACCGACGCCCGCCCGGCGGCGGCCGGGCGGGCGGATCAGGGGCGCCGGGCGGCAGATCAGGGCCGCCGGGCGGGCGGAGCGGCTGGCGGACGGAGCGGCTGGCGGGCGGAGCGCAGCCCGCGGCGCCCGCCAGCGGTGGCGCCGCGGTCAGCCGGCGGCGCCGGCCAGCGGGCCGCGCCGGTCGAGGGCGCCCCGGATCGGCCCGAGTTCGGCCACCGCCTTGTCGAGCGCGCCGGAGTCGGCCCAGAGATCCCGCCACTCCGACTCGTCGGCGACGATCCGGTCGAGGGCCCGCACCGCCAGTGCCGGCAGGTGGTCGGGCAGGGGCAGGGGCTCGCCACCGGTCAGGAAGTCCGGCGCGTACGCCGACTCGATCTTCGGCCCGCCGGGCAGCTGCGCCGCGACCACGGCGGCCGCGGCGATCGCGTCGGCGGCGACGTCACCGTCGAGATAGCCGCTCTCCGTCTCGACGTCGCGCAGCGCCCGTTCGACGATCCCGGCCCGTTCGGCCGGGGCGGCGTCGTGGAGCCGCGCGCTCCAGTCGGCGGCGCTGTCGTTGTCGAACGGTCCGATGTCCCAGGTGCCCAATGCCCTCTCCCCGTCTGCTCCCGCCACGCGCCGGCCGCGTGGACCGGGCCGAGGTTAGAGCAGCGGTACGACACCGGTGACCGTCGCCGGCCGGTCGGGGATTCCGTGGCCGGGCGCCGGTGCCGGCGGGGTGGATCAGATGCGGCGGCGGCCGGGGAAGCCGCACTCCAGGCGGTGGTACCACCGGATGTCGGTGTCCCCCTCCAACCAGCACCACAGCACCGGGCGCCCGTCGCGTTCACCGGCGAAGTCGAGCAGCACCGGGGCCAGGCCCTTGACCTGGATGTCGTGCTCGTTGAACTCCTCGACGATGCCGTGGATGCGTGCCTCGAGCCCCTTGATCTCCGGCAGTCCGCCGCGCGGGCTGCCGGCACCGTCGGCGAGGTCGGCGCGCAGTTCGGCGAGGTCGGCGCGGAGCGTGATGAGTTCGTCGATCCGTGGGCGCAGCGTGGCGATCAGATGGCGCGCCTGGGCGATGGTGAACACGACGGACAGTATGCGCCATCCGTCGGTCGGACAGGTTACTGGCCGTTCGCCGGCTCCACGACGGTGGAGGGTCACCAGGCCCGCGCCGGACGGCCGGCTGCCGTCCACCACAGCGGCGACCCGTCCACCGCCATCCGGAGCCGGAACGCCGCTGGACGCTCGCGCGAACCTGCGACGTCGGCCGCCTCCGGGGAAGCCGCCGAGCGCCGATCCGATGGGGGGCCGGATCGGTCCTGGGCGGCTCCGGTGCCGGCGCGGGGGAAGTCGCGGCCCGGCACGGGGAGATCAGACCTCCGAAGAGTATCGATGTCGCTACCGCTAGTGATGAATTTAGTGCCCGGCGGGCTCCGGGGGAATAGCCGTGGCGTGAGTGAATCGGACGCGGGCCGGACGGGTGCGGTCCGGGGCGCGTGAATGAATCAGTTCTCGGTCTGCGCGGCCAACTCGCGGGCCCGGTCGCGGGCGGCTTCGAGGGCGGCGAGCATCGCGGCGCGTACGCCGTGGTTCTCCAGCTCGCGGATCGCCGAGATCGTGGTGCCGGCCGGCGAGGTGACGGCCTCGCGCAGCTTCACCGGGTGCTCGCCGGAGTCACGGAGCATGACCGCCGAGCCGATGGCGGTCTGCACGATCAGCTCGTGGGCGACCTGGCGGGGCAGCCCGAGCAGGATGCCGGCGTCGATCATCGCCTCGACCAGCAGGTAGAAGTACGCCGGCCCGGAGCCGGACAGCGCGGTGACGGCGTCCTGCTGCGACTCGGGCACCCGGATGGTCGCGCCCAGCGGCGTGAACATCTCCTCGGCCAGGGCCAGGTGCTCGGCGGTCGCGTGCGGGCCGGCCGAGATCGCCGTCATGGCCTGGTCGACCAGCGCCGGGGTGTTGGTCATGACCCGGACGACCGGGGTGTTCTCCGGCAGCCGTCGGCCGAAGAACGCGGTGGGCAGGCCGGCACACAGCGAGATCACCAGCTTGTCGGCGGGCACCTTGGGGCCGATGTCGTCGAGCAGGCTGGCGGCGTCCTGCGGCTTGACCGCCACCGCGAGCACGTCGGCCTCGACGATCGCGGTGAGGTTGTCGACGACCCGTACGCCGTAGCGGACGGCCAACTCGTCGGCGCGCTCGGGCCGGCGGGTGGTGGCCAGGAGCTTGCCGGCCGGCCAGCCGGCGCGCAGCAGCCCGGAGAGCATCAACTCACCGATCTTGCCGGTGCCGATCACCGCCACCGTGTGGACGCCAACCGCCACGCCTGCCACCTCGTTCCGTTCCACCGGCACCGCCCGGGTACCGCACGTATCAGCCTGTCAACCCGCACGACCTGGCCGGACCTCGCGCGGCCAGCCCGCGCCGTCGGGCGCGGTGCGGGACCGCCACGACCCGCCGGCCACGCCGGGTACGGCGGGCCGGGCGGGTCGCGGCGGACCACACGGATCAGCTACTCAGCTACCGAAGAAGACCTCGGCCTCGGTGTAGCGCTCCAGCGGGACGGTCTTGAGCTCCCGGGTCGCCTCGGCCAGCGGCACCCGCACGATGTCGGTGCCCTGGAGGGCGACCATCTTGCCCCAGTCGCCCTCGTTGGCCGCGTCGATCGCCTGGAGGCCGAGCCGGGTGGCGAGCACCCGGTCGAAGGCGCTCGGCGTGCCACCGCGCTGGATGTGCCCGAGCACGACGGTGCGGGCCTCCTTGCCGGTCTTGGCCTCGATCTGCTCGGCGAGCCACTGGCCGATGCCGCCGAGGCGGACGTGGCCGAAGGCGTCGAGCTCCTGGTTGTGCAGGACCATCTGGCCGTCGAGCGGCTGGGCGCCCTCGGCGACGACGACGATCGGCGCGTACTGCTTCTCGAAGCGCTTCTCGACGTAGTTGGCGACCTGGTCGACGTCGAACTGCCGCTCCGGCAGCAGGATGACGTTGGCGCCGCCGGCCAGGCCGGCGTGCAGGGCGATCCAGCCGGCGTGCCGGCCCATCACCTCGACGACGAGGGTGCGGTGGTGGCTCTCGGCCGTGGTGTGCAGCCGGTCGATGGCCTCCATCGCGATGTTGACCGCGGTGTCGAAGCCGAAGGTGTAGTCGGTGGCGCCGAGGTCGTTGTCGATCGTCTTCGGCACGCCGACGACCTGCACGCCCAGCTCGTGGAGCTTGGTGGCGACACCGAGGGTGTCCTCGCCGCCGATCGCGATGAGCGCGTCGACGCCCTGCTCGGCGAGGTTGTTCTTGATCCGCTCGACCCCGTTTTCGATCTTGAACGGGTTGGTCCGGGAGGAGCCGAGGATGGTGCCGCCGCGCGGCAGGATGCCCCGGACCTCCGGAATGCCGAGGGGCCGGGTCAGCCCTTCGAGCGGGCCACGCCAGCCGTCACGGAAGCCAACGAACTCGTGACCGTAGGTGGCGACGCCCTTGCGCACCACAGCCCGGATCACCGCGTTCAGACCTGGGCAGTCACCACCACCGGTGAGCACGCCGATACGCATGATCTGCTGATCCTCCAGGAGCTAAAGGTAAGCCCATCCAAGCCCCAGGAGCGAAGTCTCGGCATCGTTGCCGGCCCGGGGCGGGCCGTCATTGCGCACTGTAGTCGCCCCGCTATGGGTGAATCCAGCGTGTCCCGCCATGATCGCCGTGATCGGGAAGCTGTGACCACGACGCGCCGACGACACGCGCGACTCGGCCCCTGATCACGCGGATCTCGGCAGGCGGGAGAGGGTCTGCCAGCGGGCCAGGTTGTGCCGGGCGTCCACCAGGGCGTCGTGCTGGTCGGCCGGGGCCTTCGGCAGCGCCGGGCGGCCCAGGTCGTCCCACCGCTGACGGAGATCCTTGGTGAACCGCGGGATCTGCCGGGGCAGGGCGGTCATCGGCCCCCAGAGTTGCGCGAGCGCGACGTGGTCGTACGCCGCGTACCAGGCCCACAGCTCGACCTCCTCCCCCGCCCGGCCCCGGACCGGCTCGACCAGGAACTCGAGCAGGTCGTCGCGGATCCGGTCGCGGGACCGCCAGGCCCGGTCGGCCGGCGACGGCAGCCGGTCGAGCACGTTACGGCGTACCCACGGGATGGCCCGGGAACTGTCGAACTCGGTGGACACGGCGTAGAACTCGCGACCGAACTCATCCACGACGCCGATCGACACCAGGTCGATCGTGCGCCCGTCCTCGATGAACTCGCAGTCGTAGAAATAGCGGTAAGTCATCGCCGCCATCCTCGCCGACCGGCCCGGACGGCGCCCTCCCGGGGCACCCGCGGGCCCGCGCCGGCCGTGTCCCGCCGGCCGCGGCGAACCGGCGTACGGGGGTCGGGGTGACGGGGTCCGGTCGGCCCGGCACCCGCCCAGGCCGCCAGCCGATCTTTAACGGTCACGACACGTCCGGCGGAAGGTGGCGCGCTGGTGCGCCACCTTCCGGCCGGCCGCGGTTCCCCTCGGCGCCGATCCGCCGCGCCCCCGTGCGGCCCCCACCCGTCGGCGGATCCGCGCACAGCATGCCCCGGAACAAGGGCACAGGACTGTCACGTAATCGATCCCAGGGGTGTACACCACCCGACAGGAGCGTCATGATCTGATGTTGACACTCGCACCGCCTATTGTGTGATGGTCCGTTCATCCGCCCGCCGCCGACCGAAGTGGACCCGGTGGCCGGGTGAGCCGGCACATGACCATGTTGCTTACCGGGGAGGGGTTGGACCGTGGAGGTTCGCCTGCCGGATCCGGGTGACGCGCTCTCGGGCGTCGAACTGTTCGCCGGTCTCGAACCGGAGGTGCGTCAACGGGTGATCGCCGCGGCGGTGCCCCGCACCTACCGCAAGGGCCAGTTGCTGTTCGTCGAGAACGACCCCGGCGAGTCGCTCATCGTGCTGCGACGCGGCGCGGTCGCGGTGTTCCGTACGGCGCCGACCGGCGAACGGGCCGTGATGACGGTGGCACGCCCGCCCGACGTACTGGGTGAGGTGTCCCTCCTGGACGCCTCGACCCGGTCGGCCTCGGCCGAGGCGATCGAGGACTGCACCGCGCTGGCCCTGTCCCGGGGCGCGTTCATGGAGCTGGTGCACGCCAACCCGCGCATCCTCGACGCCGTGATGCGCTCGCTCGGCGCGCTCATCCGGCGGCTCACCGAGCAGAACGCCGACCACGTCTTCCTCGACCTGCCCGGTCGGGTGGCCAAGACGCTGGTCCGGCTGGCCGGCGAGAGCCAGGCCCCGATGATCACCATCGAGCTCAACCAGAGCCAGCTCGCCGAGATGGCCGGCGGCTCACGGCAGAGCGTCAACCAGGCCATCGGGTCGTTCGCCAACCGCGGCTGGCTGCGTACCGAAGGGCGCCGGATCGTCGTCACCGACGTCGCCGCCCTGCGCCGCCGCGCCGGCATGCCCGACCGCTGAAACGCGTCGGGCCGGGCATGTGCCCGGCCCGACGCGATCGCGGTGTGTCAGGGCTGGGTGCTGGTCGGCCCGGCCCAGCCGGTCGGCCCGGCCCAGTCCTTGTCGTCGCCGCCCCCGCCGCCACCCGGACCGTCCCAGCCGCCGCCACCGGCGGCCACGATGCCGCGCGCCTCCAGGTCCGCGAGCGTGGCCGCGTCTACGTCGACGCTGGACCCGGCGTGGTGGGTCGTGCCCTGCCCGTCGGTCCAATCCTGCTCAAGCCGGACATACACCATCTACGTACTCCCCCTCTGTCGGGCCAGTCACAAGCTGCCCGACTGTAGCCTCGGGGCACCCCGGTTGGGGAGTGCGAATGGGCTAAGAGCCCAGTTCCCGACAGCTTGCCGGCCCATGGATACTCGGCGTGGGCGGCCAGCCGGGTCGCCACCGCCGGTCGGCACCGGGTGTCCCCGCAGTGCCGGGAGACCGCAGCCGCGGCCGCCGGCGCCACCGACCGCTCGACGTGTCGCATGCAGGAGGACGGCATCCCCGCCCCATGTGCCCGGTGCAACCGGACCGCAGCCGACGACGACAGGTTCTGTGCCGGCTGCGGAACCGAGCTGACGCCCGCGTGCTCGCAGTGCGGCCGGCTGCTGCCGGCCGACGCCGCGTTCTGCACCGGGTGCGGGTCCAAGGTGGGCGGCACCGGCACGCCGGCACCGCCCGCCGTCCAGGAGGACCGCCGGCGGATCAGCGTGCTGTTCGTCGACCTGATCGACTTCACCCCGTACGTCGAACGCGCCGACCCGGAACTGGTCCGGGCCATGCAGACCGGCTTCTTCTCCGCCGCCCGCCGGGTCGTCGGCCAGTACGGCGGGGTGGTGGAGAAGTACATCGGCGACGCGGTGATGGCGCTGTTCGGGGCGCCGGTGGCGACCGAGACCGACGCCCAGCGGTGCGTCCGGGCCGGGCTGGAGCTGCAGCGGGTACTGGCCCGGTTCGCGCCCACCGACGCCGGCCAGCTGCGGTTCCGGGTCGGGGTGGCGACCGGCGAGGCGCTGGTCGACGTGGCGGCGGCCCGCGACGGCGGCCAGGCGATCGTGGCCGGCGACGTGGTCAACACCGCGTCGCGGATGCAGTCGGTGGCCCCGCCCGGCGGGGTGCTGGTCTGCGGCAACACGTACGCGCTGACCCGCAACGCCATCAACTACGCCGAGCAGCCGCCGGTGACGCTGCGTGGCCGGTCGTCACCGACCGAGGTGTGGCTGGCGGTCGCGCCGATGCAGCGGCAGCAGCCGGACCGCGAGCCCGACACCACCCCGCTCTTCGACCGCGAACACGAGCTGAGCCTGCTCGTCAACGCCCTGCACCGGTCGATCCGGGAGCGGATGCCGCAGCTGGTGACGCTCTTCGGGCGGGCCGGGATCGGCAAGAGCCGCCTGGTCCGCGAACTCTTCCGCAACGCCGACCGGCTGATCGACCAGCCGCTGACCTGGCACACCGGCCGGTGCCCGCCGTTCGGCGAGAACGTCACGTTCGCCGCGCTGGCCGACATCGTCAAGGCCGAGGCCGGCATCCTCGACACCGACCCGGCCGAGGCCGCCGCCCGCCGGCTCGACGCGGCACTGGCCGAACTCGTCGGGCCGGCCGAGGCCGAGCGGCTGGCCGACGCGCTGCGGCCGCTGGTCGGGCTGGCCGCCGCGAAACTGCCGGCCGAGGAGACCGAGTCGGCGTGGCGCCGGTTCCTGGTCGCGCTGGCGTCCCGGCGGCCGACCGTGCTCGTCTTCGAGGACCTGCACTGGGCCGACGAGGCGATGCTGCGCTTCATCGAACTGCTCGGCTCGTCGGCGCGCGAGGTGCCGCTGATGCTGCTGTGCACCACCCGGCCCGAACTGGTCGACCGCGACCCGACCTGGGCCGGGGCCACCACCGGCGGGCTGACCATCACCCTGTCGCCGCTGCGCGCCACCGGTATCGCCGCGCTCTACTCGCACCTGTTCGGGCAGGCGGCGTTCTCCGCCGACATGCTGACCCCGCTGGTCGAGGTCGCCGACGGCAACCCGCTCTACGCCCACGAGTACGTCCGGATGCTCATCGAACAGGGCGCGCTGCGCCAGACCGGTCGCGGCTGGTCGCTGGACCGCCAGCACGACCTGCCGATGCCGGAGAGCGTGCACGGCGTCATCGCCAACCGGGTCGACCTGCTCGACGCCAAGGACCGGACCGTGCTGCTGGCCGCCTCGGTGGTCGGGATGCAGTTCTGGCCGGGCGCGGTCGCCGCCGCGCTGGGCCGGCCGGTCGAGTCGGTGGAGCGGTCGCTGCGCCGGCTCGAGCAGCGCGACATGGTCCACGAGCAGGCGACGTCGACGATGGCCGGCCAGCCGGAGTTCCGGTTCCGGCACGTGCTGGTCCGCGACGTCTGCTACCAGCGGCTGCCGCGCACCGACCGGGTCGCCCGGCACGAGCGGACGGCCGACTGGCTCGACACGCTGTCCGGCGGGCGGGACACCGACCTCGCCGAGGTGCTGGCCCACCACCGCTGGGCGGCCCACGAGATCGCCCGTACCCTCGGCGTCGACACCTCCCGCTACGCCCCGCCGGCCCGTGAGGCGCTGCACCGGGCGGCCCGCCGGGCGTACGCCCTGCACGTGCTCGACGCCGCGGCCAGCCACGTCGGCCGGGCACTGACCCTGGTCGACGACACCGACCCGCCCGGCCAGCTCCGGCTCGAACTGCTGAGCACCGAGATCTCGTTCCTGCGCGACGGTGCCGCGTTCCTGGAGAGCGGCGGCGTCGAACAGCTGACGATGCTGGCCGACCGGCTCTTCACCCTGGGCGAGCGCCCGTCGGCGGCCCGCGCCTGGACCCTGCTCGGCCAGGCCGCCTGGCTACGCGCCGACCGCGGTGCCGCGCTGTCCTGCCTGGACCGGGCCGTCGAACTCTTCGAGCCGCTCGGCGACACCGCCGGAAAGGCCGACGCGTACGCCGAACTCGGCCGCCTGCACATGCTCAACTACGAACGCGAACCGGCCATCGCCGCCGCCCGGACCGCCGCCGCCATCGCCGACCGGCTGGGGCTGCTGGAGACCCGGACCAACGCCCGGATCACCGAGGCGATGGCCCGCTACCAGGCCGGCGACCGCACCGGCCTCGACGAACTGCACGCCGCCACCGAGGTCTGCCGGGCCAACCAGCTGCTGGCACTGCCCCGGGCCACCCAGAACCTGGCGTACGCGATCCGCGAGGAGGGCGACTGGATCCGCTCCGACCGGCTGCTCGGGCAGGGCGGCGGCGCGGCGCTGACCACCGGTTACTCCGGCGAGGCGATGCGGGCCTACTTCGACGGCGACTTCGGCCGGCTCCTGGCCGCCGCCGACGCCTTCGTCGACACCCCGAGCGGCCGGTGGGACATGCAGGTCCGCGGGATGCGGTCCTGCCTGCGGGTGCTGCGCGGCGAGCCGGTGCCGGGCGGCGACAGCCGGCCGGCCCGGGCCCGGACGGCCGTCGACACCGGCCCGGCCCGCGGGCCGGTCGCGGTCGGCGACCCCACCGGTACGCCGGCCGACGACGTCACCGACGCCCTCGACAGCGCCCGAAGCAGCGGATTCCACCGCCCGCACTGGACCACGCTCGGGCTGGGCGCGCTGTGCCGGGCGTTGCAGGGCCGGCACCGGGAGGCCGCCCGACTGCTCGACGAACTGGCCACCTCGTGGTCGGCGGTACCGGCACTGGCCAGCGGCGAGTGGATCACCGCGGCCGCGTACGCCGGGGCGCTCGCCGGCCGGGACGCGGCCCTGCAGGTACGCGGGATGCTCGACCGGGTCGGGCACCGTACCCCGTGGGCCGAGGCGGCGCTGCGCACGGTGACCGCGGCCGTGGTCGCCGCCGACGGCGACCACGCCCGGGCCGGGCAGCTCTACCTGGCGGCGGCGCAGATCTACGCGGAGATCCCGGACACCACCGACCGGATACTGGCGCTGGCGCTGGCCGCCGGCGCGTTGCAGCGGGCCGGCGAGCGGAGCACCGCCGACACGGTGCTGGCCGAGGTACGTACCTTCGCCCTGCGCAACCAGGCGCCGGGCCTGCTCCGGCTCACCGAACCGGCCAGCGACGCCGACTGGACCCCCACCCTGGCCTCCTGACCCACCCCGCCCCCGCGCGGGGCGGACGCCGCGCCCCCCGCCGCGTTGATCAAGGACTTGTTGCCAAGATCTGCACCCAGTTTGCCCGAAACATCCCCATGATCGACGGGGCGAGGCGGGGCGGGGCGGGGCGCCGCGCAGCGGCGCACCGCCGCGGCGCGCGCGGGCCGGGCGGGGGTCAGGCCGCCAGTGGTGGGGGTGTCTTCATCTTCTGGGCGTAGACGTCGACGTACTCGCGGCCGGACAGCTCCATCAGCTCGTACATGATCTCGTCGGTGATGGCCCGCTCGACGAACCGGTCACCGGCCAGGTCGCGGTAGCGGGTGAAGTCCAGTGGGGCGCCGAACCGGATCCGGACCCGCTGGATCTTCGGGATCAGCTTGCCCGGCGGCTGGATCTCGTCGGCGTTGAGCATCACCACCGGGATGACCGGGGCGCCGCTTTCCAGGGCCAGCCGGGCCACCCCGGTCTTGCCCCGGTAGAGGCGGCCGTCGGGCGACCGGGTGCCCTCCGGGTAGATGCCCGCCAGGTTGCCGGCCCGCAGGACACGCAACTGGGTGTCCAGGGCGGCCTGGGCGGCCCGGCCGCCGGAGCGGTCGACGGGGATGGTGCCGGTGCCGACGAAGAACATCTTGATCAGCCAGCCCTTGAGGCCCTTGCCGGTGAAGTACTCGGCCTTGGCGACGAAGGTCACCTTCCGGGACACCATGAGCGGCATGAAGATCGAGTCGGAGAACGAGAGATGGTTGCTGGCGATGATGGCCGCACCGTGCTCGGGTACGTGCTCCCGGCCCTCGACCACGGGCCGGAAGATCAACCGCAGCCACGGCCCGAGGATGACGTACTTAAGCAGCCAGTACAGCACCGGTGTCCTTCCGCCAAGAGTCGCCCGACCCTGAGTCGGGCGCCACAGGTCCCGCGCACGGAACTCTGGCATGAGCCTACGAACCCTGGGCGGCGCGCCACAACGCACTCCCGCAACCGGCGGCCGCCGTGTCACGATTCAATGCACGGCACGCGCCCTCACGAGGGGGGTCTGCCGCATCGGGCCTGGCGCGGGTCGCGCCGGTGAGGAGAGTGTTCGGTGTCAGCGGGTGGGGCGCGCCGGGGACGGCGGGACAACGGGTTCGACGCGGCGGAGTACGCCGTCGCCGGCGACGTGGATCCCCGCGTGGGTGAACACCTGCTCGACGTCCTGGCCGCCGGTGGCATCGCCGCCTACCTGCAACCGTCGGCCGACCTGAATCCCGTGACGCGCACGACCACCGTGCCGGCCCGCCCGGTCGACCGCCTCTACGTCGACCGGACCCACCTGGAGACGGCCCGCGGCTATCTCGCCGACCTCGCCGAGGAGGAGCGGCCGGCCGACAGCGGCCCGCCGGACGGGAGTCCGGCCGACGGCACCTCCCCCGTCGTCGCCGCCCCGGCCGGCACCGTCCCCGCCGCGCCGGCCGCCGCCGGTCCCGGCGGCGGCACCGACGAGCCACCGGCCCGGTCGGGGTCCGGGCGTTCCGACCCCGACGTCGACGCCGAGTGGGCCCGGATCGTGGCCGGCTACCACACCGAGATCGACGACGCCGCCCGCTCGTGGCCGGCCGCCGAGGACGTCGGCCCGGAGCGGCCGCCGACCGGACGGCCCCGGCTGGTCAAGGGGCCGGTCGACACCGACGAGGACCCGGAGACCGGGAAGCGGCCCGGGCGCGAGGTACGGCGGCTGCCGTCGGCCGCCGACTTCTCCGGCATCTCGGTCGGCGGGCGCGACAGCGACCCGTCGCTGCTCGACGGGCTGGACACCTTCGGCACCGACCTGCCCGACGACGACGAGGGCTACGAGCCGCCGCCACCACCGCCGCTGCCACGGGTCTCGAAGTACGCCGTCGTGGCGGTGCTGGCGATGATCGGCGGGTTCGCGCTCTTCCTCTTCCCCGACCTGCTGCCGATCGACCGCTCCGTCGTCACGATGATCGGCTTCCTCGGCATCCTCGGCGGTTTCGTCACCCTGATCGCCCGGTTGCGGTCCGGCGACGACGAGGAAGATCGCGACGACGGGGCGATCGTCTGACCGGATCCGCCCAGATAGTGAAATACATCGACCTTTAAGGCCGGTACGTAACCCTCGCGTAACTTCTCGTCAGTAGTAATACTCTGATACGTCAATCTGCCACTCCACTACCCGAGGGCTTGCGCTCGATCCGGTCCCGCGCACGATCCGCCGCGCGCCTGGTCCGGTCCTGACGGTGGGGGCCTCGCGAAACGAGGTGCCGGGATGCGACAGAGTTCCCTCGTGGTGGTGGCCAACCGGCTGCCGGTCGACGACACCGTGGCGCCCGACGGCGCCTTCGAGTGGCGCCGCAGTCCCGGCGGTCTGGTCAGCGCCCTCCACCCGATCCTGCACGACAAGCCGGCCACCTGGGTCGGCTGGGCCGGCGGCACCGGCGACGCGCCCACCCTGCCCGACGTCGACGGCATACACCTGCACACCGTGCCGCTGTCCGCCGACGACGTACGCGAGCACTACGAGGGCTTCGCCAACGCCACCCTGTGGCCGCTCTACCACGACGCCGTCGAGCAGCCCGTCTACCACCGCCGCTGGTGGGAGGCCTACCAGCGGGTCAACCGGCGGTTCGCCGAAGCGGCCGCGCAGGCCGCCGAGCCCGACGCCGTCGTCTGGGTGCAGGACTACCACCTGCAACTGGTGCCCGGCATGCTCCGCGCCCTGCGCCCCGACCTGCGGATCGGCTTCTTCCTGCACGTGCCGTTCCCGCCACCGGAACTGTTCATGCAGCTCCCCCGCCGCGCCGAACTGCTCCTCGGCATCCTCGGCGCCGACCTGGTCGGCTTCCAACGGTCGCAGGCCGCCCACAACTTCGCCCAGCTCGCCAACCGGGTCCTCAAGCTGCCGGCCACCGACCGGCGGATCGCCGTCGACGACCGGGTCGTACGCATCGGCGCCTTCCCGGTGTCGATCGACACCGCCGAGATGGAGGCCCTCGCCCGCCGGCCCGAGGTCGTCCAGCGGGCCCAGCGGCTGCGCCGCGACCTCGGCGACCCGCAGAAGGTCATCCTCAGCGTCGACCGGATGGACTACACCAAGGGCATCGAGCAGCGCCTCAAGGCGTACAGCGAACTGATCGCCGACGGCCACGTCAAGGTCCGCGACACGGTCATGGTCCAGGTCGCCGTACCGAGCCGGGAACGCGTCGAGCAGTACCAGATCCTGCGCGACCGGGTCGAGCGCGAGGTCGGCCGGATCAACGGCGAGTTCGGCCGGGTCGGCGAGCCGGCCGTGCACTACCTCAACCAGCCGTTCGACCGGGTCGAACTGGCCGCGCTCTACCGGGCCGCCGACATCATGGCCGTCACCCCGCTGCGCGACGGCATGAACCTGGTGGCCAAGGAATACGTCGCCGCCCGCGTCGACGACGCCGGTGCCCTGGTACTCAGCGAGTTCGCCGGCGCCGCCGCCGAGTTCCAGCAGGCCTACCTGGTCAACCCGCACGACCTCGACGGGCTCAAGCTCACCCTGATGCACGCGCTGGAGGCCAGCCCGCAGGACGTGTCGAGCCGGATGCGGGCGATGCGCGGACACCTGCGCACCCACGACATCCAGGCCTGGGCGACCTCGTACCTCAACGCCCTCGTCCCGGGCGCGTCACCGGCAGCCTGACCCGCCGCCGGCCCGTCTCAGGGCCGGGTGTCCTTCTCCAGCCAGTCGAGGATCGCGTCGATCGGCTCCTGCCACCCGACGTCGAGCATCAGGTCGTGGCCCATCCCCGGAAACAGCAGCGGGGCCGCGTTGTAGCCGGCCGCCGCCCGGTTGAGCGCCGGCAGCGGCACCACCCGGTCGTCGGGGCTGCCCAGCACCAGCACCGGCGGATCACCGACCGCCGGCTCCGCCGGCCGGCCCAGCAGCACCTGCCACTGGGCGCGGGCGGCCGCCCGGCCCAGCCGGCCGGCGTACGCGCGGGCCGTCGGATCCGGCAGGCTCCGGCTGAAAAGCTGGCGCCGGCTCAACCGCAGCCGGCCCCCGAACGCCGCCGGCAGCGTACCGACCGGATTGCGGCGCAACGCCGTGCCGGCGCTGCCCCAGCCACCCAGCACCGGGGCGACGAGCACACCCGCCCGGGCCGGGTAGCGGGCCAGCGCGTGGGTCACCACCAGAGCACCGGCACCGTGCCCGACCAGCACCGCGCGCCGCGGCAGGCCCGCCGCCACCTGGACCACGTCGTGCGCGTACGCCCGCAGCGACGTCTTCGGCGCCGCGCCGCTACCGCCGTGCCCACGCAGGCTCAGCGCGTGCGCCGGGAACCCGCGCGCCGCGGTGTGGTCGAGCCAGTGCTCGGCGAACGCCCAGGCGCCGTGCCCGAAACCGGGTACGAACAGCACCGGCGGCCGACCCTCGTCGACCTCGGGAAGGGCGGCGAGCACCTCCCGGCGTACGGGTGGAACCGGCCGCGCCCACTCCGCGGCCCGCATGATCCGGAGACTGGTCACTGAGCTTGCCTTTCATTCGCGACTGCGGGGCTCACTCGCTGCGCTCCCTCACTCCTCGCGCTCATCAAGCTTGCCTTTCATTCGCGACTGCGGGGCTCACTCGCTGCGCTCCCTCACTCCTCGCGCTCATCGGGGAGCAAGCTCCAGTTCGTCCAGTGTGCGCTGCACGGCGCGCAGGTAGTCGGTGTGGCTGACCTCGAACCAGTGTCGGGTCGACTGCTTGAGCTTCGCCCGGTTCCAGCGCTGGTCGGCGCCGGCCACGACCCGGGTCCGGAACGCCGCCGCCCGCTGCGGCGCGGTCTCCCGCAGCCGCAGCACCCGGGCGATCGCCACCGTCTGCCAGTGCACCAGCGTGAACAGGCCGGAGTCCGGCTGGAGCAGGCCGGCGACGGCGAGTGTCGGGTGGTGGCGCGGGAACGCGTTCAGGTAGAGCGACGGGCGGCCGGCCGCGTCGAGTTCGAGCACGTCGGGCGCCAGGAACTCGAACCTCGGCAGGTAGCCGGTCGCGAAGATCACCAGGTCCGGCTCGATCTCCACCCCGCCCGGCAGTTCCACGCCGTCGCGGTGGAAGCGCACCACGTCGCCGACCGGCGTGATCCGGCCGTGCCCGACGTGGTAGACGAGTTGGCTGTTGGCGATCGGATGGGTCTCGTAGACCCGGTGGTCGGGGGCCGGCAGCCCGAACCGGGTGAGGTCGCCGACGGTCAGCCGCAGCGTGCGGTGGAAGAGCCACTGCCGGGCCCGCAGCGGCAGGCGCAGCGCCAGCACCGCGTCGTTGACCTGGTCGGCGGGGCGGCCGAAGACGTACTTCGGGGCGTACCAGTAGCCGCGGCGGGTCGAGTGCCAGCAGGCGGTGGCGCTCTGGGCGGCCTCGACGGCGAGGTCGCAGCCGGTGTTGCCGGCCCCGACGACCAGCACCCGCTTGCCGCGCAACTGCGCCGGGTCCTTGTACGCCGACGCGTGGATGACCGTGCCGCGGAAGTCTTCCAGTCCCTCGTACGTCGGCTGCTTCGGCGCCCAGTTGTGGCCGTTGGCGACCACGACGGCCGCGTACCGCTGGGTGCGTTCCGGACCGTAGCCGCCGGTGCTGCGGGTCGTGACCTCCCACCGCCCGCCGTCGACCGGCACCGCCCGCACCACCTCGGTGCCGAACCAGATGTGCTGGCGCAGCCCGAAGTGGTCGGCGTAGCGCTCCAGATAGGACAGCAGTTGGCTGTGGTGCGGGTAGTCCGGCCACGAGTCCGGCATCGGGAAGTCCGGGTACTGGGTCAGCGGCCGCGACGAGATCAGGTGGGTGCTGGCGTAGACCGGGCTGCGGTCGTGCCGCCAGTTCCACGCGCCGCCGATCCCGGTCTCGCGTTCGTAGCAGTCGACGTCGAAGCCGTGTTCGCGGAGGTTCTTGACGGCCGCGAGGCCGCTGGCCCCGGCGCCGACCACGCAGACGGTGTCGCCGCGGTCGTAGACCGGGCGGTTCGCGGCGCCGGTTTCCGCGGCCGGCGCCGATGCGTCGTCGACGGGCGGGGCGGCGGGCTCAGGCTGGCTCATGACGACCGCGGGTGGAGCGGGTGGGTGTCATGGTCGATGGATGGGGGCGTGGGCGCCGGCATGACCGCAGATGATTCCGGCTCCGCGTGCCCGTTGTCCAGCCCGCCGGGCACCCCGCTCGCGGCGGCGCCGACCGGTCCCCGAACGGCCGGCCGGCGCGCCCCAGGTCAGCCCGCCGGGGTGGGCAGGACGAGGTCGACGAGCACCGGGAAGTGGTCGCTGGCGCGGCGGGCCTCCGGCGTGTCGACGACGTCGTACTTCGCCACCTCGATCCGCGGATCGACGAAGAGCGCGTCGATGCGGTCGCGCGGGTTGGCGCACGAGTACGTGTAGCGGTCGCCGAGGTCGGCGGCGACCGCCGCGTCGGTGCAGCCGTCGGCGATGGTGCGCCAGGCGGCGCCGCCGGAGTTCTCGTTGAGGTCGGCACCGATGATCAGCGGCAGGCTGACCTCGGCCAGTGCCTTCTTGAACAGCGTCGCCTGCCCGGGCCGCTCGGTCGGGTCGGTCGACAGGTGCGAGCCGGCGATCACGAACCGGGCCGGTCCGATCGAACACTCGGCGAACACCGCGCCGCGCATGTGCCGGCCGGGGGTGAGCGGGTACTGCAGGCACCAGGTTTCCCCGACCCGGAGCCGCAGGCTGGTCAGCACCAGGTTGCCCAGCGACGGGAGGCCGCCCTCGGCGACCACCATCCCGAACGACTCGGCGAGCGCGGCGCACTTCTGCCGCCACCGGAACCGGCGCGGCGCCTCCTGCACGATGACCACGTCGGGGGCGAGCCCGCGTACCACCGCCGCCAGCGCGGTCCGGTCGTCCTTCTGGCTGTGGATGTTGTACGACAGCACGCGCAGCCGCGTGCCGCCGGTCTGGTCTGTCGAAGCTGGCTGCGTCACACCCGTACCCCTCGCTAGTCCCGTGGCCGGCCCGTGTGTCGCACGGCCCGGCCCCGGTTCGTCCTCAGATCCGGCGGGCCAGGTCGGCGGCCCCGACCACGCCCGCGCCGTTACCCGTCTCCGCCGGCCGCACCGGCGCCACGGGAAGTCTGCCACGCTGCGCCAATGCGTCCACATAGGATTGGTTGAGCGGGCCGAGCAGCAGCTCACCGGCCTCGATGACTCCGCCGCCGACGACCAGCACCTGCGGGTCGAGGATCTGCACCAGGTCGGCGAGGCTGATGCCCAGCCAGTGGCCGATCTGGGCGAAGGCGGCGCGGGAGACCGGGTCGCCGGCCCGGGCCGCGGCGGTCACCATCGGACCGGTGATCGACCGGACGTCGCCGCCGGCCAGTTCCAGCAGCCCGGCCGCCTGGTCCGGCTCCTGGTGCGCCCCGGCGCGGGCGAAGCGGACCAGTGCGTTGCCGCTGCCGTACTGCTCGATGCAGCCGAGCCGGCCGCAGCCGCACGGGTGGCCGCCCGGCACGGCGAGCATGTGCCCGAGTTCGCCGGCGATGCCGTGCGCGCCGCGCAGCAGCCCGCCACCGATCACGATGCCGCCGCCGACCCCGGTGCCGATCGTGAGCATCACCATCGAGTCGTCGGCGTCGCGGGCGGCACCGAAGCGGAACTCCGCCCACGCCGCCACGTTGGCGTCGTTCTCCACCGTGACCGGCAGTCCGACCGCGGCGCTGACATAGTCGCGCAGCGGCTCGTCCCGCCAGGCGATGTTGGGGGCGAAGAGCACCGTCGAACCGGTCGCGTCGATCCAGCCGGCGGCGCCGATCCCGACGGCCTTGACCGGGTACGCCGCCGTCAACTCGGCGACCACCTCGACGATCACGTCCCGGGTCTTGGCGACGTCGTCGGCGGGCGTGTCCCGGCGTACCTGCGCCAGCACCACACCGGCCTCGTCGACGACGCCCCCGGCGACCTTGGTGCCACCGATGTCGACTCCGATGGTCAGCGTCACCGCTGCGGCTCCCCTCTGTTCTGCCCGGCGGCCGCCATCCGGGCACGGCGCGGCACCGGGATGGTGCTCGTGGATCGGTGCGGATCAGGCCTCGTCGCCCGGCCCCGCACCGCGCTGCGCGGGGTCGTCCCGCCCGGCCGCGGGGTCGTCCCGCCCGGCGGCCGGCTTCCGCGGGCCGGGCGCGGGGGTGTCCCGCGCGGTCGTTCCCCGGTCCGCCGCCGGTGAATCATCCCCGTCCCGGGCGGCGGCGCGCCAGACCTCGTCGTCCGGGGCAGGTCGGCCGGACGGTCGATCATCACCGGCGCCGGCCGGCGACCCGGGGCGGGCCGTGGCGAAGGCCCGCAGCAGGCTGGCCACCCCGGCGGCGAGATCGCCCGCGCCGGTGGCGAGCCGCTCGGCGAACTCCGGGCTCGGGTCACGCAACGCGGCGATACCCCGGCAGACCGGGCACACGCAGCAGTCGGCACCGCCGGTGGCGAATCCGCCGGTCGGACCGGGAGCGGTAGCGCCGTCCGGTGCCCCGGCCGTGCCGGCGGTGCGGGGCTCACCGGCGGCGGCGTCCCCCCGGTCGGCGGCGCCGGCCGGTCCGGCCTGGCCGTGCGGTTTGGGCGCCGGCCCGGCGGGCCGGGTGGGCGGCGGCGCCGGATGTTCCAGGATGCCGGCGAGGGCGTCGCCCAGTGGTTTCAGGGCGTCGCCGACGGTGCGGCCGGTGGCCGCGAGGCGTGCCGCGGCGAGCGCCGTCGCGACCAGGCGCTCGGCCTCTTCCCGCGCCGATCCCGGCTCGGTCCCCCGCATCGTCGGCTCCTTACGGCGTCACTTGGCGCACACCACGTCAGCCGGCCGCGGCGGTGGTCTCGACCCGCCGCTTGAGCTGCTTCAACGCGGTGTCCATGATTGCTTTCTCGGCCTTGCGCCGGAACATCCCGAGCATGCCGACCGACAGTTCGACCTCGAGGGTGTAGGTCACGGTCGCCGTGCCGTCGCCATTGTCGTCGATGTCGTACGAACCGGTCTGGCTCTTCTGCATCTTCGACGGCGCGACGAGCTGCCACTCGATGCGCGAGATGTCCTCGGCGTACTCGTAGGCGAGGGTGTACTCGTCGGCGAGCACGCCCGCGTCGATCACGAAGCGGACCCGGCTGGCGTAGCCGTCCTCGTACTCCTCGACGACCTCGACCTCCTTCATCGCCTCGCTCCACTCGGGGTAGCGCGCGAAGTCGCAGATCACCGCCGCCACCTGCGCCGGGGACGCGCCGATGACGATCGACTGGGTGGAGGAGTCCGCCATGGCTGGCAGGCTACCCGACCTCGGGCCCCGGCCCCGGATCGCCATCCTGGTGTGGCCGGCGAAGCACCAGGTTGGCGACCGGATCGGCAGACGGCGGTTCGGTGGGCGGACGAGCGGGTACGGTGCCCGCCGGGTAGGTTTCGGGGAGCCCGTTACCGTCCCCCACAGCGGCAGGAATGGAGTGCAGGTGCGCGAGTTCTCGGTCCCGCCGGTCGCGACCGTCGGCGACACGGCCAACCTGACCGACCCGGTCTGGGACAACGCCGACCTCGCCCCGCACGCGGTCCAGTTCGCCCGGCCCACCGGCGACGGCTGGAGCGACGTGACGTGCGCCCAGTTCCGCGACGAGGTCGTCGCGCTGGCCCGGGGGCTGGTCGCGGCCGGGATCGAGCCGGGGATGCGGGTCGGCCTGATGAGCCGGACCCGCTACGAGTGGACGCTGATCGACTACGCCATCTGGGCCGCCGGCGCGGTCACCGTGCCGGTCTACGAGACCTCCAGCGCCGACCAGCTCGCCTGGATCCTGTCCGACTCCGGCGCCGTGGCCCTCTTCGTCGAGACCAACGCGCACGCGATGCTGCTGGAGGGCGTACGCGATCAGGCGCCGGCGCTGCGCGACGTGTGGCAGATCGAGGTCGGCGACCTCGACGCGCTGACGACCCGGGGCGAGCAGGTCGACCCGGCGCTGATCGACCAGCGCCGCCGGGACCTGAAGGCCGACGACGTCGCGACGATCATCTACACCAGCGGCACCACCGGCCGCCCCAAGGGCTGCGTGCTGACCCACCGCAACATGTACAGCGACATCGCCAACGCCATCCCCGGCCTGCGCTCGCTGTTCCACGAGAACGCCAGCACCCTGCTGTTCCTGCCGCTGGCCCACTCGTTCGCCCGGCTGATCCAGATCGGCGTGGTGCAGGTGCGCGCCACGATGGCGCACGCCGCCGACGTGAAGAACCTGGTTCCGGAACTCCAGTCGCTGCGGCCGACCTTCGTGCTGTCGGTGCCGCGGGTCTTCGAGAAGGTCTACAACACCGCCAAGCAGCGGGCGCACGCCGACGGCAAGGGCAAGATCTTCGACAAGGCCGAGCAGGTGGCCATCGACTACAGCACCGCCCTGGACACCCCGTCCGGCCCGGGGCTGGGCCTGCGGGTCCAGCACCGCCTGTTCGACCGGCTCGTTTACAGCAAGCTACGGGCCGCGCTCGGCGGCCGCTGCGAGGCGGCGATCTCCGGCGCCGCGCCGCTGGGCGCCCGCCTGGCGCACTTCTTCCGCGGCATCGGGGTCACGATCTACGAGGGCTACGGTCTGACCGAGACCTCACCGGCCGCCGCCGTCAACCTCCAGCACGCGATCCGGATCGGCACGGTCGGCCGGCCGCTGCCCGGCGTGACGATCCGGGTCGCCGACGACGGCGAGATCCTGATCCGGGGCGACCTGGTGTTCCAGGGCTACTGGAACAACCCGGAGGCGACCGCCGAGGTGCTCGACGACGACGGCTGGTTCCGCAGCGGCGACCTCGGCGAACTCGACGGCGACGGATACCTGAAGATCACCGGCCGGAAGAAGGAGATCATCGTCACCGCCGCCGGTAAGAACGTCGCGCCGGCGGTGCTGGAGGACCGGCTGCGGGCGCACCCGCTGATCAGCCAGGCCATGGTGGTCGGCGACGGCAAACCGTTCATCGCCGCCCTGGTCACCATCGACCCGGACGCCTGGCCGACCTGGCTGGCCGACAACGGGCACCCGGACACCGCGACGGTCGCCGACCTGCGCGACGACGAGAAGCTGCGGGCCGACGTCCAGACCGCGGTCGACGACGCCAACCGGGCGGTGTCCCGGGCCGAGGCGATCAAGGTGTTCAAGATCCTGCCGCGGGACTTCACCGAGGCGACCGGCGAGTTGACCCCGTCACTGAAGGTCAAGAGGAACGTCGTACAAAAGACGTACGGCGTTGAGATCGCCGATATCTACGGAAGCTGACTACGATCCGTCAGGTGCCCGCACCCAGCCCCGCACCGCTGCGCCCTCATCCGCTCGCGACGGCGGCGCGCGTGGTCATGCTGTCCCTCGTTGCGGTCCTGACGCTGATCACCACCAAGGACGTCAGCCAGCTGCGCTGGATCGCGCTGCTCGCGGTCGCCGGGATTCCAGCGGTCCTGGTGGCCCGGCACCCGGTGTTCGGACCGCTCGGCCGCTTCGCCGAGGTGGTCATCGTCTGCCTGGCGGCCAGCGAGGTCGCGTCGATGGCGCTGATCGACGGTACGGTCGGCGGCGGCCTGGGCGCGTCGGCGGTCCTGCCCTACCTGTCGGTGCCGCTGACCGTGAGCGCGTTGCAGCGCCGGTCCCGCGAGGGCGTCGCACTGCTCACCGTGGCGGCGATCACGCTGCTGCTGGCCGGCCTGATCACGCAGACCGCCGACGGCCGGCAGATCACCCAGTTCGGCTACCTGGTGGTCTGCGCGCAGTGGCTGATCCTGGCCGCGCTCGGCACCCTGGCCGCCGGCACCCTGCGCCGGGCCATGCAGTCCCGCGGCGACGACAAGCCACAGCCGTACGCGGAGGCGACCCGCCTGCTGACCCAGTTGCGCAGCGTCGCCCGCCAGCTACCGGGCGCCACCCTGGACCCGGGCGGGATCTCCGAGCACCTGGTGGAGGAGCTGCGTACGGTGGTCCGGGCCGACCGGGCGGCGGTGCTGTCGGCCAGCGGCGGCGGGCGGCTGGTGGTCCTCGCCCAGGCCGGTGTGGACCGGGTCGACTGGGAGACCACACTCGACTCCGACTCGGCCATCGCCGACGCCTGGGCCAGCCAGCAGCCGCAGACCGCGGCCCGCTCGCAGGCCCGCTCGCATCGCGGCGGCGAGGTCTCGGCCCTGGTCGTGCCACTGGTCGCCGGCGTACGGACGGTCGGGCTGGTGATCCTGGAGGCCGACGTCGCCAACGCCTATCCGCAGTCGGTGATGGCCGAGGTCGACGAGCTGACCGGCCCGGCCGCGCTGCGGCTGGAGGCCGCGCTGCTCTTCGACGAGGTGCGGTCGCTGGCCACCAACGAGGAGCGGCAGCGGCTGGCCCGCGAGATCCACGACGGGGTGGCGCAGGAACTGGTGATGGTCGGCTACGGCATCGACAACGCGCTGGCCACCCTGCCGGAGGAGGCGAAGGAGACCGGCGAGGAGCTGCGCACGCTGCGCGGCGAGGTCACCCGGGTGATCACCGAGCTGCGGCTGAGCCTCTTCGAGCTGCGCAGCGAGGTCGACCGGCACGGCGGGCTCGCCGCCGCGATCGCCGAATACGCCCGTACCGTCGGCGCGTCCGCGGGGCTGCGGGTGCACTACACACTCGACGAATCGACCGCCCGGCTGCCCGCCGCCACCGAGGCCGAACTGCTGCGCATCGCCCAGGAAGCCATCACCAACGCCCGCAAGCACGCCGGTGCGGCTAATCTCTGGGTGACTTGTGAGGTCGATCCGCCATATGCACAGATTGAAGTGTCGGATGATGGTCAAGGCATCGCGGACCAGCGTCCGGACGGAAGGTACGGTCTTGCGATCATGGCAGAGAGAGCGGAACGTATCCGAGGCCGACTGGAGATCCGCCCAAGACACCCAAGCGGGACAACCGTGGCGGTAGTGCTTGGAACATCCACCCGGCGCGATAGCGTGCGCGATAGCGTGACAGCACCAGAAGGGGAGTAACCCGAGCATGACCACGAGCCCCACGCCGACATCGCGTACCAAGGTTCTACTTGTCGACGATCACGACCTGATCCGCAAGGGCCTGCGGCACGCGTTCGAGCGGGACCGGCAGTTCGAAGTCGTCGGCGAGGCGGCCACCGCCGCCGAGGGCGTACGCCAGGCCGGTGCCCTCCAGCCCGATGTCGTGATCATGGACCTGCGGCTGCCCGACGGCAGTGGCCTGGAGGCCACCCGCGCGCTGCGCAAGTCCAGCTCCACGATGGGCATCGTCGTGCTGACCATGTACGCCGGCGACGACCAGCTCTTCGGCGCCCTCGAGGCCGGTGCCAGCGCGTTCGTGCCCAAGACCGCCCCGGCCGACGAGGTCGTCGCGGCGGCCCGGCACGCCGCGTCGTCGCCGAGCGCGTTCACCGCCGCCGACCTGGCCGAGGCGATGAAGCGTCGGCTGGCCCCGTCCGGCCCGCAGCTCTCGCCGCGCGAGGGCCAGGTGCTGCGCCTGCTGGCCGACGGGATGAGCGTGGCCGGCATCGCCAAGCAGCTCTTCGTCAGCGAGTCGACGGCGAAGACCCACATCTCGAAGCTCTACGAGAAGCTCGGCGCGGCAAACCGGGCCCAGGCGCTGATGACCGCGCTGCGGCTCGGCCTGCTCGAAGCGCCCGACGCCCCGAAGTTCTGACCTCGGCACCACCGGCCGCGGCCCCACCGATGGTGGGGCCGCTCTCCGTCGTGCGCTAGACCGGGTCCGGTCAGCGCGGCGTGGTGAGGCGGCGGACCGTCAGGTACGCCTCGCAGCCGAGGCACAGGCCGAAGGTCGCGTTGAGGAACGCCGCGGCCAGCGCGGTCCCGGCGGCGATCGGGCCGACCGCGGTCGGCCCGAACAGGTAGCCAACCGCCGCGACCAGGCTGAACACCAGGCCGACGAGCTGGGCGAAGCGCACCGGCGCGGCCGGCTCCAGCTCGGCCGGCGGCCCCAGCCGGGGTGCCACGAAGGCCCGGAAGAGCAGGCCGTACGGGCCCCGGCGGGGGTCGGCCGCGGTCAGTGCGAACACCGCGGCCTGGCCGAGGGCGAGCCAACCGGATCCGGTGAGGAGCACGGCGACCAGGACGACGCTGGTGACGGCGGCGGCGAAGCGCGGCCCACGGGGATCGAGCACGGGAGACCTCTGTCCTGGGGGGGGCGGGTGACGACCTGGGCGGGAACCGGTGGCTCGGCGGGCGGCGGCACCGGCGTCGGCCGACCGCTCGCCGGCCGGTCACCCGTCCGGCCCGCCGGGCAGCAGCGGGGCGAGCGCGGCGATCACCTGGGCCTTGGCCGGTACGCCGGCGGCCCGCTGGACGATCTCCCCACGCGCGTCGACGACGAGGACCGTCGGCGTACGCCAGATGCCGAGGGCGCGTACGGCGTCGAGGTGGCTCTCCGCGTCGACCTCGACGTGGCGTACGCCGTCGAGCATCCCGGCGACCTCGCCCAGGACCCGGCGGGTGGTGCGGCAGGGGGCGCAGAACGCCGACGAGAACTGCAGCAGGGTGGCCGGGGTGCCGGCGGCGACGCCGAGCGCGTCGAGCAGCGCCGGATCGGGCCGGATCGGCGGCCCGGCGGGGGCCGCACCGTCGGTCGTGGAGCCGTCGGCGGCCACCGGGGACCCGCCGGGCCCGGCCCGGCCGCTGTCCGCCACCGGTCCGGCCGTCCCGGTCGGCCGTGCCGGCACGGTCGCCCCGGTCGGAACGGTTCCGGCCACTGACGGGACCGCTCCGGCGGCTGCCGGCGCGGCACTTCCGGCCGCTGCCGGCGTGGCACTTCCGGCCGCTGCCGGCGTGGACCGCACCGGGCGTAGCCGGCCGGCCCGGTGGCGGTGCCACAGCCCGTACGCCGTCGACACGGCGAGCACCACCACGACCACCAGGAGACCGGTCTGGGTACGTGGATCCACGGCACCACCGTGCCATGTCCGGCCCCGGCTGGCCACCGCCGGATCACGACCGGGGCAACCGTCATGTGGCGTTTCGGCGTACCCTGCCGGAAACCCACCCCGCCGGACGCCGCCGCGACCGGTCTCGAGGACACTATGGATACCCGGGCATGGGCCGGGCAGAATGGCGACCACCATCAGTTCAGTGTCAAATCACTGTTATCTTGGCAAAAGGGGCAACCATGGAGCGGCCGGACTGGGCACCGGAGGGTATCGACATCGAGCGGCCTAGCGTCGCCCGGATGTACGACTACTACCTGGGCGGCTCGCACAACTTCGCGGTGGACCGGGCGGCCGCGCAGGCGATGATCGCCGCCGTGCCGGAGGCACCGCTGATGGCACACGCCAACCGCGCCTTCCTGCGCCGCGTGGTGCACCACCTGGTCCGGTCCGGGGTCCGGCAGTTCCTCGACATCGGCTCCGGCATCCCGACCGTCGGCAACGTCCACGAGATCGCCCAGCAGCTCGCCCCCGACTCCCGGGTGGTCTACGTCGACGTCGACCCGATCGCGGTCGCGCACAGCCGGGAAATCCTCGCCGGCAACGACGGCACCACGGTCTTCCAGGAGGACTTCCGCAACCCGGAGAAGATCCTCGAACACCCCGAGGTACGCCGGCTGATCGACTTCGACCAGCCGGTCGCGGTCATGCTCGTGGCCGTACTGCACTTCGTGCCGAACTCCGACGACCCGGCCGGCCTCCTGCGCCGGATCCGCGACCGGCTCGCGCCCGGCAGCCACCTGGTGCTCTCCCAGGCCAGCGACGACGGGCGGACCGCCGAGGAGCGCTCGGACGCCGAACGCGTCTACCAGTCGACCGACAACCAGTTGATCATCCGGAACCGCGCCGAACTGACCGCGCTGTTCGACGGGTTCGACCTCGTCGACCCTGGCGTGGTCTGGGTTCCGCAGTGGCGTCCCGACTCGCCCGAGGACGCGGTCGACGCCGAACGTGCGGTTTTCATGGGCGGAGTGGGACGGTTCGGTGGGTGACAGGCAGTCCGGGCCACCGGAACCGCGACCGGAGCCGGCCGACGGGCCGGCTCCGCATCCGGGCCGGGACGCCTTCGCCGTCGCCTGGGCCCGGGCGGTCACCGGCACCTGCTACCTGCCGATGACGCAGACCGAACTCGAGGCGTACCTCGGCGGGTTGACCGACCGGCTCGCCGAGACGCTGCGCGCCGAGCCGTTCCACCCACGGGCCGGCTACCAGATCGGGATCGACCTGGTGGCCGCCCACATCGCCGCGCCCGAGGGGATCGGCCGCACGGTCGAGGTGATCGACCTGCGCCTGCTGCGCGACCTCGGGATGTCCGGCGAGGACGCCCGCGACCGGCTGTCCCGGCTGCTCGGCACGGTGGTCACCGGCTACACCCGGGCGCTGCGCGACCGGACCCTCGACGAGCAGGAGTCGATCCGGCGGGCCGCGATGGTGGCCCGCCAGCAGGCCGAGACGGCGCTGCGGGAGAGCGAGGCCCGCTTCCGGCACCAGGCCACCCACGACCCGCTGACCGGGCTGCCCAACCGCACCCTGTTCACCCAGTGCCTCGACGCCGTGTTCGCCGGGCCGCACCTCGACCGCCGGCTCGGCGTCTGCTTCCTCGACCTCGACGGCTTCAAGGTGGTCAACGACGCGCTCGGGCACCAGATCGGCGACCGGCTGCTGGTGTCGGTCGCCGACCGGCTGAGTCGCAGCGTCGGCCGGCACCTGGTGGCCCGGCTCGGCGGCGACGAGTTCGTGATCCTGGTCGAGGACAGCACCTGCGTCGAAGACGTCGTACGCGTCGCCGACGCCGCCCTGGCCGCCATCGCCGGCCCGGCCATCGTGGACGGTCACGAGCTGACCGTCTCGGCCAGCGCCGGCATCGTCGAACGCCCGGTCGGCGGCACCACGGCCGGCGACGTGATGCGGGCCGCCGACGTCACCCTGCACTGGGCCAAGGCCGCCGGCAAGGGCCGGTGGTCGCTGTTCGACCCGGTACGCAACGAACTCGAGATGACCCGCTACGCGCTGTCGGCGGCGATGCCGGCCGCGATCGACCACGGCCAGTTCTATCTCGACTACCAGCCGCTGGTGTCGCTCGCCGACGAACGCATCCTCGGTGTCGAGGCGCTGGTCCGCTGGCGGCACCCGGAGTCCGGAACCCTCCGGCCGGACAGCTTCATCGAGCTGGCCGAGGAGACCGGCCTGATCGTACGGCTCGGCGGCTGGGCACTGGCCGAGGCGTGCCACGAGGCACGGCGCTGGCTCGACCTCGACCCCGGCGCCCCGTTCGTCAGCGTCAACCTCGCGGTCCGGCAGGTCCACGATCCCGGCCTGGTCGACGAGGTCCTCGCCCTGCTCGACCACACCGGACTGCCGCCCGAACGGCTCCAGCTGGAGATCACCGAAAGCGCCCTGATGGGCAACTCGGCGGGCCCCGTACGCGCCCTGCGCACCCTCTACGACCGCGGCATCCGGATCGCGATCGACGACTTCGGCACCGGCTACTCCAACCTGGCCTACCTGCGGACCCTGCCGGTCCACGAGCTGAAGATCGCCGGCTCGTTCGTGGAGGGGCTCCGCCGGCCGTACCCGGACCTGGCCACCGCGACCGACGAGCGGATCCTGACCACCCTGGTCTCGCTCGCGCACACCCTCGGCCTGACCGTCACCGCGGAAGGCGTCGAGACGGCCTGGCAAGCCGAACGGCTGCGGGCGATCGGCTGCGACACCGCACAGGGCTATCTCTTCGGCCGGCCCGGTCCCCCGGAGAAGATCACGGCCCGGCTCGGCCGGCCGGTCGGCACCACCGTCGCCGGCCGCCAGCCGACCCCCTGACCGACCCGGCCACCGCCGCTCGCGACCCGACCGGCGGCCGGGGTCAGCCCGGTGGACGCAGCAGCGCCGCCAGCCGGGCCGCCTGCGTCTCCCAACGCCACTCCCGCTCCACCCAGGCCCGGCCGGCCGCACCCATCCGCCGGGCCAGGTCACGGTCGGCGAGCAGCCCGGCGACCCGGTCGGCGACCGCGGCGACGTCCCGGCCGCCGACGACGTATCCGGTCTCGCCCTCGACCACCGCGTCCGGCGCCCCGCCGGAATCCCCGGCGACCACCGGCAACCCCGTCGCCGACGCCTCCAGGTAGACGATGCCGAGCCCTTCGACGTCGAGACCCCGGTTACGGGTGCGGCACGGCATCGCGTAGACGTCGCCGGCCGCGTAGTGCGCCGGCAGCTCCGCCCACGGCACCGACCCGGTGAAGACCACCTCCGAACCGACCCCGGTCTCCCGGGCCAGCCGTTCGAGGGCGCCTCGGTAGGGTCCGCCGCCGACCACCAGCAGCGCCGCGTCCGGCACCCGGCGCCGGATCGCCGGCAGGGCCCGGATCAGCACGTCCTGCCCCTTACGCGGCACCAGCCGGGAGACGCAGACCACCACCGGCCGGTCGGCGAGCCCGTGCCGGGCCCGGACCTCCGCACCGTCCACCCCCGGGTGGTACGCCTCGACGTCGACGCCGGGCGCGAGCCGTTCGAGCCGGGTCAGCCCGCGCAGGGCCCGGTCGAGCCGTACCCGGGTGTATTCGCCCAGGTAGGTGACCACGTCGTTGCCCCGGGCGATCCGCCGCAGGGTGGCCCGGGCACCCGGCAGCGCCGCCCAGCCGACCTCGTGTCCGTGGGTCAGCGCGACCGCCCGGCGCACCCCGGCCCGCCTGCGCAGCCCGGCGGCGAGCAGCCCGAGCGGCGCCGCGGCGCCGAACCAGACCGTGTCGCAGTCGTACGCCCGCGCCAGCCCGGCCGCGCGGCGGGCCACCGCCGGCGTCGGCAGCAGCATCCCGGTGTCCTCGCGCACCACCTCGAACGGCTGCTCGGCGTCGAACTTGCCGGCGCCGTCCCAGGTCGAGGCGTAGACGACGACGGAGCCGGCCGGCTGCCGCAGCGCCAGGTTGTGCACGAACTGCTGGATGCCGCCGGGGCGGGGCGGAAAGTCGTTGGTGACCAGCAGGGTGCGGCTGACGTCTGGTCCGCTCACGGACGGTCTCCTTCGGCCCAGGTCCGGGCGGCGGCGATGCGTTGCACGGTGGACGGGTGTGACGCCGACCAGAGCTGGTGCCACAGGGGCGGGTCGGGGTCGCCGAGGTTGACCGCGAAGAGCCGCCGCTGCATCGCCTCGAACGTCGCCGGGTCACCGGTCAGCGCCAGCGCGTGGACGTCGGCCCGCCGCTCGACCTGCCGCGACACCAGTGCCTGGACCGGGGTGGCCGCCAGCGCGCCGACCGCGACCACGGCCAGCAGCAGCGGGAACGCCCGCGGTTCGGCGATCGAGTCGACGCCGGCGGCGCGCAGCAGCCCGCCCCACGAGCCGAGCAGGAAGACGGTGACGACGGCCGCCGCCGCGCCGAGGGCGCCGATCAGCGTCGCGGTGAGGACGTCGTCGTTGCTGGTGTGCCCCAGTTCGTGGGCGACGACGGTCTTCACCTCGCCGGGGGTCGCCTCGCGCAGCAGCGTGTCGTAGACGACGATGCGCCGGGTCGGGCCGATACCGGAGACGTACGCGTTGACGGCCCGGGTGCGCCGGGAGGCGTCGGCGACCAGTACGTCGCGTACCGGCGCGCCGTCGCGCTCGGCGAGCGCCATCAGCTCGGTGCGCAGCGGCCCCTGCGGCATCGGGGTGAACCGGTTGAAGACCGGCTCGACCACGACCGGCAGGATCAGAGACAACAGTATGACCAGGGTCGCCGCGCCGGCCGCGCCGAGCGCCCACCACCAGCGGGGCGCGAGCCGGGTCACGGTGTAGAACACCAGCAGCGTTACCCCGCCGATCACGGCGCTGACCACGTACGACTTGAGCAGGTCGGCGGTCCAGCCGCCCCAGCCCTGGGTGGCCAGGCCGTGCCGGCCGACGACGGCGTGCCGCCAGGCGGCGAACGGCAGCGTGACGAGTTCGGCGACGAGCACCACGGCGAGCCCGCCGACCAGCGCCTGGGCGATCCAGTGGTCGCCGAACGGGCGGCCGCCCAGGGCGACGAGCTTGGCGCCCAGCGGTGTCAGGCCGAGCAGCAGCGCCACGACCAGGCCGACCGCCAGCGCTCCGTAGCTGCCCGGCCGCAGCGCGGCGTGGAACGCGCGGCCCCGCTCGACGTCGTCGGCCGGCAGGTCACGCAACGCGGCGAGTTGGTCGGCACGGGGCGCCGCCGGCTGGTTCCACGGCACCAACTGGACCACCGCGATGACCAGGGCCACGACGAGCGCGGCGAGCGTGACGGCCGCCCACGTCCGAGTGGTCATCCGACCGTCCCCTCTGCCACGCGGTGTGCGAGCCAATCCTATGGCCCGCGACCGCGCCCGCCCCGGCAAGGCGGGCGGCGCTCAGGCGACCCGGTGGGGACGGGCCGCGCCGGCGGGGACGGGCCGGCCCGGCTCAGGCGACCCGGCGGGGACGGGTGCGTCGGCGGGTGGGCGGGGCGAGGCGCACCGGGCCGGCGGGGGCGGGGGTCGCCGGCCGGTCGGTGATCACCTGTGGGTCGAGCCCGGCCCGGGCCAGGATCTCCAGCGCCTGGCGGTCGTCGGCGGTCAGCTCGGATATCTCGCGGGGGGTGTCGAGAAGCGCGGTGACCACGCACTCCCGACAGGCCGCACCACGGACGGTGCAGCTCTGGCAATCGATGAGCATCGCCACTCCTTCAGCGTTGCGGGGTCCGCACGCCGGCCCCCGGCTCGTCGTCCATCGGTGGCCCGTCGCGGACCGACCACCGTCGGTGACGTGACGATATGGCCGGGGTACGACAAAATCCGGCACGCCGGATGAGCCGTCAAGATCCGGTCATCCCCGCCGGAACCTCTCGCGGCTTCCCAAACGCCGCCACCCAAGGCGCGAAGGCAGGAAAAATCGCAGGTCAGGAGCGGGCGAGGCGACGCAGCAGCGAATCGGCGCCGAGCGGGTAGGCGCCGTGGCGACGTACGCCGTCGGCGACCTCGCGGTCCGACGAGATGACGACCACCGCGCGGCCCGCGGGCTCGGCCCGGACCAGGCGGCGGATCAGCTCGTCGGCGGTCTCCCCCTTGCGGGAGAAGAGCACCCGTACGCCGCGCGGGGCGGGCGGCAGCCCGTGCACCCGCTCGGCCCCGTCGAAGACCACCGTCACCTCGTCACCGGTCTGCGCCGCGATCCCGCCCAGGCCGGTGATCAACCGTTTGCGCTGCTGCTCCAGCGACATCTCGGCGAAGCCGCGCTTGGTGACGTTGTAACCGTCGACGACCAGATGCGCCCGGGGCAGCGCCAGCAACTGGTCGAGCCGGCCCGGGTCGTCGGTGTCCTGGGCCCGGGCCCGGGCCTTGTCGGGGGCGCCGGGCACCTCGGCGAACTCGTCGGCGACGAAGTCGGCCGGCAGCCGGTCGGCCGGGTCGAGCGCCAGCTCCCGGCGCAGCCCCACGGCGGCCTGGCCGATGGTCTCCAGGAGCAGCCAGAGCCGTGCGTCGTCGACCGACCGGGCCTCCTTGGCGCTGTGCCGGGCGGCACCGGCCAGCGACTCGGCCTCGGCCAGGCGGGCCCGGACGCGACGCAGCTCGGCGTCGTGGTCGGCGGTGGCCCGGTTGGCCCGGCCCTTTTCGGTGGCCAGCAGCTCGGCGGCCCGCCGCTCCCGGGCCTGGGTCTCGCGCAGCGTGCGGGTCAGCACCCGGGACTCCTCGCGTAGCTGGCCCAGCTCCTCGCGGACCCGGGCCAGCTCGTCGCGCAGCTTGTCGGCCTCGACCTTGGCGACCGCCCGGTCGTGCTCGGCCCGGGTGGCCCGCTGCTCGGCCTCCCGTACCAGTTCGGCGACGACCGCGCTGTCGGCCTCGGCCCGTACGGCCGCACCGGCGGCCTCGACCAGGTCGCGCCAGCCCGCCGGGCGGGCCAGGTAGGCCAGGGCGGCCACCTCGACCGGGTCGGCGGCGGCCGGGCAAGCGCCCTCGATGACCGCCGCGCCCAGCTCACCGGCCTCGGCGAGCACCCGGTTGGTGATCCGCTGCCGGAAGAGCGGGTCACCGGCGAGCTGGGTGGCGATGGCGGCACCGCCGAGCCGGGCCCGGCGGTTGGGCGCGAACTTGGCGACCTTGCGCAGCGCGACCGGCAGCTCGTCGCCGGGCAGGCCGGGCAACGCGGTCGCGGCGAGCGCCACCACGCGCTGCCGGACCTGTTCGGGCAGGACCGGTTCGGGCTCGAGATCCAGTTCGGCGTCGGTCCCCGCCAGGGCGTCGTCCGGCGGCGCGTCCGCCTCGGCGGTGCGCGCAGCGTCGACCGCCGCCACGGGCGGGCGGTCGTCGGACGGTTCCGGCAGGGACATCAGACAAGTCTCCCACCGTCCCGGCGTCTCCCGCTCGATGGCTCAGCGAACTGACCGCGGAGACCAGATCGTTACCGCTGGTACCCGTGGGGCGGGAGTGTCGTACCGGCACCGTACCCTGCCGCCCGTGGTCCGACCCGATTACGTCCAGGGCACCCTCGACGCCCAACTCGCCGACCCGGGCGCGGTGTCGCTACGGGAGACCACCTTCGTCGTGGTCGACCTGGAGACGACCGGCGGCGCCCCCGACGGCGGCGGCATCACCGAGATCGGTGCCGTCAAGGTCCGTGGCGGCGAGGAGCTGGGGGTGCTGGCTACGCTGGTCAACCCGGGGGTGCCGGTGCCGCCGTTCATCACCGTGCTGACCGGCATCACCCAGGCGATGGTCGCCCCGGCCCCGCCGGTCGAGGTGGTGCTGCCCAGCCTCCTGGAGTTCCTGCGCGGCGCCGTGCTGGTCGCGCACAACGCGCCGTACGACGTCGGGTTCCTCAAGGCGGCCTGCGCCCGGCACGGCTACACCTGGCCCAACCCCCGGGTGCTCGACACCGCCGCGCTGGCCCGCCGGGTGCTGACCCGTGACGAGGTGCCCAACCGCAAGCTCGGCACGCTCGCCGCCTTCTTCCGTACCCGGCAGCAGCCGACCCACCGGGCCCTCGACGACGCGAAGGCCACCGTCGACGTGCTGCACGGCCTGATCGCCCGGCTGGGCGGGCACCGCGTGCACACCATCGGTGACGCGATCGAGTTCGCCAAGGCGGTCACCCCGACCCAGCGGCGCAAGCGGCACCTCGCCGACGGGCTGCCGCACGTGCCCGGCGTCTACATCTTCCGTGCCGCCGACGACCGCCCGCTCTACGTGGGCACCTCGGTCGACATCGCGACCCGGGTCCGCAGCTACTTCACCGCCGCCGAGAAGCGGGCCCGGATGTCGGAGATGATCGGGGCGGCGCAGCGGGTGGAGGCGGTCGAGTGCGCCCACGCGCTGGAGGCCGAGGTACGCGAGCTGCGGCTGATCGCCGCGCACGCGCCGCCGTACAACCGGCGGTCGAAGTTCCCCGAGCGGGTCGTCTGGCTCAAGCTCACCCGGGAGCCCTACCCGCGGCTGTCCGTCGTCCGGGCGCTGGCCGAGGACGACGACGCCTACCTGGGGCCGTTCGCCTCGCGCCAGGGCGCCGAGTTGGCCGCGGCCGGCCTGCACGACGCGGTGCCGCTGCGGCAGTGCACCCACAAGCTGTCCACCCGCACCACGATCGCGGCCTGCGTCCTGGCCGAACTGGGCCGGTGCGCGGCGCCGTGCGAGCACCGGATCTCGGTGCCCGACTACGAGCGGACCGCCGTCGACCCCTTCCGGACCGCCGCCACCGATCCGCGGGTGGTGGTCGACGCGCTGCTGGCCCGCATCGACACGCTCGCGGAAGCCCAGCGCTACGAGGAGGCGGCGGTCGTGCGCGGCCGGCTCGCCGCCGTGCTGCGGGCCGCCATCCGGATGCAGCGGCTAACCGGACTGACCACGATCGCGCAGCTCGTCGCCGCCCGGCGGGCACCGGCGGGCGGCTGGGAGATCGCCGTCGTACGCCACGGCCGGCTCGCGGCGGCCGGCACGTCGCCGCCGGGTGTCCACCCCCGACCGACGCTGGACCTGCTCCGGGCGACCGCGGAGACGGTGCTGCCGGGGACGGGGCCGATCCCGAACGCCACGGCGGAGGAGACCGAGCGGATCCTCAACTGGCTGGAGCGGCCGGAGACCCGACTGGTGGAGACCTCCACCGGATGGGTGTCACCTGTTCGTGGTGCGGCTCGTTACCGTGAGCTGCTCAGGAGGGCCGAAGGGGCACCGTCGACAAAAGACTCGACCAAAAGCCTATAAGCAACTACCCGATCGGACTACCTTCCCTCGCATAGGCTGTTAGCCAAGTAGATTACTGGCAGCCAATGCCCGGTTCGGACGTCTGCCGGCCCGTCCAACATGTCCGGACGCGGGTCGGGACGACCCAGGGGCGGGGTGAGGAGGTGTCACCGCGTGGACCTCGACGCCGGCCGCGGCGCCGTTCTCGGACGCGCCCTGTCGACAAAGCAGAGCGAGATCCCGCTGACCAGACGTCTACGGTCGCTGCTGTCCTGGCCGTCGTCCGACGACGACCCGGTCGCCAAACTGACCCGGGCCCACCGCAGCGTCCACCCCTCCGCCGACGCGGCCGTCCTGCGGCGCAGCTACGCCATCGCCGACAACATGCACCGCGGGCAGTTCCGCAAGAGCGGTGAGCCCTACATCACCCACCCGCTGGCCGTCGCGCAGATCTGCGCCGAACTCGGCATGGACACCACCACCCTGGTCGCCGCGCTGCTGCACGACACGGTCGAGGACACCCAGTACACGCTCCAGGCGCTCGACGACGACTTCGGACCCGAGGTCGCCCACCTGGTCGACGGGGTCACCAAGTTCGACAAGGCGTTCTACGGCAAGGCCGCCGAGGCCGAGACGATCCGCAAGATGATCGTCGCCGCCGGCAAGGACGTCCGGGTCCTGATCATCAAGCTCGCCGACCGGCTGCACAACATGCGTACGCTCGACGCCCGCTCCCCCGCCTCGCGGGCCCGGATCGCCCGCGCCACCCAGGACGTGCTGGTGCCGCTCTGCGACCGGCTCGGCATCCAGGCGCTCAAGCGTGACCTCGACGACACCGTGCTGCTGCACCTCGAGCCCGAGGCACACGCCCAGATAAAGCAGCACATCGAGCACCGTCCCGGGTGGACCGAATACCTGACGCACGTCGTGGCGCAGGCAAAGGGAGCGCTGCGTCACGAGAAGGTGACCGCCACGGTGGCCGTCCGTGACCGGCACCTCTACTCGATCTGGAAGGACACCGTCGCACAGCGGTCGCCGGTCCCCCACGACCTGCCCCGCATCGCCGTGGTCGTCGACGGCCCCGACACCGACTGTTACGCCGCGCTCGGCGCGATCCACGGTCGCTGGCGCCCCATCGCCGGCCGGTTCAAGGACTTCATCGCCTCTCCGAAGAACAACCTCTACCGGTCGCTGCACACCACCGTCGTCGGCCCCGACGAACGCCCCGTCGAGGTGCTGATCCGCACCGAGACCATGCACCGGTCCGCCGAATACGGCGTCGCCGAACAGTTCCGCTTCCCCAGGCCCGACGGCGAACGGGAGAGCGGCGCCGACCAGCTCGGCTGGCTGCGGCGGGTGCTCGACTGGCAGCAGGAGACCGCCGACTCGGCCCAGTTCCTCGAATCGCTGCGCTGCGACCTCTCCGAAAGCCAGATCCAGGTCTTCTCCGACGGCCGCCAGCTCGTCCTGCCGGCCGGCTCCACACCGGTCGACCTGGCGTACGAACTCGGCACCGACAAGGGCGACCACTGCCTCGCCGCGAAGATCAACGGCCGGCTCGCCCCGCTCTCGTCCCCACTCGACGACGGCGACGTCGTGGAGATCTTCACCGAGAGCGACGGGCACGCCCACATCGACGCGCGGAGTGGTGCGGCCGGGCCACGCCGGGAATGGCTCGGCTTCGTCAAGTCGCCGCACGCCCAGATGCAGATCAACCGCTGGTTCGCCGAACACGAGGAACCCGGGATCAGCATCGCCGACAAGGTACGCCTCGGCCGCGCCACCATCGGGCTCGCACTGCGCAAACACGACCGTGGCCTGGCCAACGACGCGCCACTGCGGCGGCTCGCCGGCGAGATGGGCTACCCCGACCTGGAGACCATGCTCGTCGCGGTGTTCGACCGCGCCATCGAGCCGGACCAGGTGGTCGAGCAGCTGATCGACCTGGTGGACAAAAGGAATTAGAAGCCCTTCGGGCTGCTCAAGAGCATCTCCTTGTCGCGAGTGCCGGGTCAAACCGCCGCTCGGAACGGGTTCGCCCAGGGGCGCGTTGATCAAGGGGTTGTTGCGCGACAAATCGTGGCGCAGTGGGCACGGTTTGTCCTTGATCAACGCGGCAATCAGCGCGGCCTGGACACGGGTGGCTCACGCGGGGCGGGGTGTGGGGGTGTGAGCCGGGTCTCGGGTGAGGCTCTAGCCTTGGGGGGTGAACTCCCGGCGGTCGCCCAGTCGTGCTCTGTTCTACCGGACGTTCTACCGGCTGCCGCACCCGCTGCGGCGGCGGCTCGTCCGGCTCGCCGTACCGAAGTACATCGTCGGGGCGGTGACCCTGCTGCGTGACAGCGAGGCCGGGGCACCGGGCCGGATACTGCTGCTGCGGCAGCCACCCGGGCGCGGCTGGAGCCTGCCGGCCGGGCTGCTGCAACGAGGTGAGGCACCCGTCGTCGGCGCGGCCCGCGAACTGCACGAGGAGAGCGGCGTACGGCTGCCGCCCAGCGCCCTGCGGCCGGCCGTCCCGAACGCGATCGTGCACGCCAAGGGCTGGGTCGACGTCGTGTTCGAGGCATCCGTACCGGCGTCCGGCACGACCCTGTCGGTCGACGGCGCCGAGGTGTTCGAGGCGCGGTGGCACTCGCTCGACGCGCTGCCCCGGCTGACGCAGGCGACCGCCCGGCTCCTCGCCCACTACGGCATCGGCCCGCTCGCCACCCCCACCGACGCCGGCCCGGCCGGCCCGCCACCAGACGCCACGGGGCAAGGCTCCACGCAACAAGACGCCGCGCGACAAGAGGCCGCGCGACAAGGCTCCACGCGACAGGACGCCACGCAACCAGCGGGCGCGCCACCGGCCGGGACCCGACCGGCCGACGCGCAACCAGCCGGCACCGGACCGACCGGCGACCGGGCCGCCGGCCCGGAGACGGTGGAACCCGTGCCGGCCGCCGGGTCCGGGGATCCGCGCTCCGATCCGGAGGACGGCCGGTGACCGGGCCGGCCGACGGGATCTGTGCCGTCGTGCTGGCCGCCGGCGAGGGCCGGCGACTGCGGCCGCTGACCGAACACCTGCCCAAGGCGCTGTGTCCGGTCGGGAACGTGGCGCTGCTCGACCGTGCTCTGGACCGGGTCGCCGGACTCGGCCTCACCGGGACCGACCGGGTCGCCGTCAACGCCTGCTACCTCGGCGACCGGGTGGTCGACCACATCGGCGACCGGACCCACCTGTCGGTCGAGCCCGGCGATCCGCTGGGCACGTCCGGCGGGGTCGGCAACCTGCGGGACTGGATCGGCGGGCGGGGGGTGCTGGTCGGCAACGCCGACGCATACCTCGCCGCGGACGTCCCACCGGGTGCCGACATCGCCGCGCTGCTCGCCGGCTGGGATGGGGAGACCGTACGCCTGCTCGGGCAGCCGCTCGACGACCCGGCCGAACGGGGCGGGTTCAGCGGCCACCGCTTCGCCGGGTTCTCGCTGTTGCCCTGGCGGTACGTCCGCGACCTGCCGCCGGATCCGGCGGAACTGGTGCGTACCGTCTGGCGGCCCGCCGAGGCGGCCGGCGCGCTCGAGGTGGTTCCGTTCACCGGCACCTATCTGGACACCGGCACACCACGCGACTACCTGGCCGCGAACCTGCACGCGGCCGGTGGCGGCGAACTGGTGCACCCGCGGGCCCGGGTCAGCGGAACGGTGCGGCAGGCCGTGGTCGGCGCGGATGCCGACGTGGCGGGGACGGTCCGGCGGGCGGTCGTCTGGCCCGGCGCGGTGGTGGCGGCCGGCGAGACGCTGAGCGACGCGATCCGGGTCGGCCGCGACCTCACCGTCTCCTGATCCGCGTGATCAGGGACCGGGTCGGGCGCGTCGTCGCGTGTCGGGCGCACCGTCCCTGGTCACCGTGATCAGGGAGCGCGCGGCGCGGACCGGGTCGCGGATCTAGGATGTACGGCGAGGTAGCTGGCGTGGAGAGGTGGACCCGGTGATCACGGCGATAGTCCTGGTTGACTGCGAGACCGACTCGATCCCGGAGGTGGCCGCAAGGCTGGCCGACCTGCCGGGGGTCAGCGAGGTCTACTCGGTCGCCGGTGGTGTCGACCTGGTCGCGATGGTCCGGGTACGCGAGTTCGACCAGATCGCCGAGGTCATCGCCGGCGGGATCTCCAAGGTCGCGGGCGTGCTCGACACGCAGACGCACATCGCCTTCCGTGCCTACTCGCGGCACGACCTGGAGGAGGCGTTCGCGATCGGGCTCGCCGACGCCGACTGAGCGGGCACGTCGCTCGGGCCCGTGATCCGGAACACGCTACCCAGCGGTAACTTCGCGATCGTAGGCTGACCCGGTGACGCTCGAATACACGCAGGAGCATCTCGACCGCGGCACCGACCGGATCGGGCTCCAGACCTATCCGGAGCCCGAGGGCGTCGTCGACGCACCCGTCGTGGTGATCTTCCCGGCGATGGGCGTACGGGCGCACTACTACCGCCCCTTCGCGGCCGAACTGCGCGCCGCCGGCCTCGCGGTCGTCGTCGCCGACCTGCGCGGCACCGGTACGAGCACTCCCCCGCCGAGCCGTGCCTCGACGTACGGCTACGCCGAACTCGTCGACGACATCGGGGTGGTGCTCGACACCCTCAAGCCGCGGTTCGCCGGCCGGCGCCGGCTGCTGCTCGGCCACTCGCTCGGTGGCCAGGCGGCCGTGCTGCACCTGGCGCTCACCCGGGACGCGACCGTCGACGGGCTGGTGCTGGTCGCGGTCGGGATGCCGTACTGGCGGCTGTACCAGGACCGCCGGCGCTACGGCGTGCTGCCGTACACGCAGGGCATCGTCGCCACGTCCGCCCTGCTGCGGGTGTGGCCGGGGTGGGGGTTCGGCGGCCGGCAGGCGCGCGGGGTGATCCGGGACTGGGGGCACACCGCACGGACCGGACGGTTCCCGGCGATCCGCGGCGTCGACGCGGAGGCCGCCGTCCGCGGGATCACCACCCCGGTGCTCGCGGTCAGCATGGACGACGACCAGTTCACCCCGCACGGGACGCTCGACCACCTGTGCGCCAAGTTCGACTCGGCGCCCGTGGAGCGCGAGCGTTACACCGTGGCGCGGGCCGGCGGCCGGCTGGACCACTTCGTCTGGGTACGCGCCAGCGCCCCACTGGCGGCCCGCATAGCGACCTTCGCCGAAACCCTCCCCTGACCCTGACCCTACCCTCTGCCCCCCGCCACACTCCCCCGCGATCTTGCACTTCTCGCCCGACGAAACGGGCGAATGGAGGAGACAACCGCAAGATCGCGGGGAGCGGAGAGCGCGGGTCAGGGGGCGGTGCGGGCCACCTCGACCCAGCGGTCGAGGAGGCGGGTGGCGGCGCCGGAGTCGACGGTGGCCGCGGCCCGGTCCAGTCCGGCCCGCATCGAGGTCAGCAGGTCGCCGCCAAGCCCACCGTGCGCGGCGAACGCCGCCGCCGCGTTGACCAGCACCGCGTCGCGCACCGGGCCGGGCTCGCCGGCGAACATCCGCCGCGCGGCGTCGGCATTGAAGGCCGGGTCGCCGCCGCGCAGGTCGCCGGGCTGGGACCGGGCGACGCCGAGGTCGGCGGCGTCGGCGACGGCCTCGGTGACGGTGCCGTCGTGCACCACCCACACCCGCGTCGGCGCGGCGGTGCTGAACTCGTCGAGACCGTCCTCGCCGCGCATGACCAGCACCGAGTCGCGGCGGGCGGCGAAGACGCCGGCCATGACGGGAGCCATCCGGGAGTCGAAGCAGCCGATCGCGCCATGGCGGGGCCGCGCCGGGTTGGTCAGCGGGCCGAGGAAGTTGAACGCGGTCGGTACGCCGATCTCGCGCCGCGGCACGGCCGCGTGCCGCATGCCGGGGTGGAAGCGACCCGCGAAGCAGAAGCCGATTCCGGCCTCGGTGACGCAGTGCGCCACGCCCTCGGGGCTGAGGTCGAGCGGGATGCCGAAGAACTCCAGCAGGTCGGCCGTGCCGCAGGACGACGAGGCGGCCCGGTTGCCGTGCTTGACCACGGGTACGCCGGCGGCGGCGACCACGACGGCGGCCATGGTCGAGATGTTGACGGTGTGGGCCCGGTCGCCGCCGGTGCCGACGATGTCGATCGCGCGGGACCGCAGGTCGTCGGGCAGCTCGACGGGTACGGCCTGGGTCAGCATCGCCTCGACGAGCCCGGCCAGCTCCGCCGAGGTCTCCCCCTTGGCGCGCAGGGCCATCGCGAAGCCGGCGATCTGCGCCGGTGTCGCCGTACCCGACATGATCTCGCCCATGGCCCAGGCGGTGTCGGCGGTGGAGAGTTCTTCGTCGCGCAGCAGCGTGGACAGCAGGCTGGGCCAGGTCCGTTCGCCCATGATGGGCCTCCCGAGCGGGGGTGGGGGTCGGAGTGCGGCGGCGACCCGGGCGGCGCTGACTAGGCCGTCGCCACCGTGCCACCCTTTGCGCCGGAACGCAGCAGGCGGGCGACGGTCTGCCCGGTCGTCACCGGGTCGAGGGGGTGCACGAGGGTGGCGTCGACCTCGGCGAACGCGGCGAGCCACTTGTCGGCGGCCCGGGCGATCACCACGCAGACGGGTGGGGTGTCGGACCGCTCGTCGCGGATCTGGCGGGCGATGCCGATGCCGCCGGCGGGGGTCGCCTCGCCGTCGAGGAGCAGCAGGTCGATCTCGTAGTCGTCGACGTGCCGGAGGCATTCCGCGTAGCTCGACGCGTCGAGGAACTCCACCCGGAGGTCGCTCGCCGGCCGGGGGCCGACGGCGAGCCGCATCCGGTCACGGACCTGCGGGTCGTCGCTGTAGAGCAGGACGGTGTAAAGACGATCGCTCATCGCTGGCAAGGCTCCCACGTCGTAGCTGCCCGCCGATCCTACCGGTCGGGTCCGGCCGGACCGGACCCGACGCCCGGGTCGAGGTCAACCGGGCGTCCCGGCGACCGGCTCGCGCCCCGCCGGCCCGTCGGCCGGGTCGCCGTCCGCCGTCCCCGACGCCGGCCGCGGCACGACCGCCCCACCGGCCGGGTCCGCCGCCCCACCCGCCGGGCGGGCGTCGCCGTCGGGGTCCGCCGCCCCGCCGGCCGGGCGGACGCCGCCGGCCGGGTCGGCCGGGCCGGACGCCTGCCGGGCCAGCTCGCGGGCCTCCTGGCGGTCGAGTTCGCGGTCCATCCGGCGGGCCTCCCGCTCGGACTGCCGCATCCACTGCACGACGAGTACGGCGAGCATGGTGACGCTGACGAACTCGCCACCGGCCCACAGGATGCCGCCGGCGATCTTCTGGTCGGTCCACGGGTCGGCCCAGGCGAGTTGGAGCGACGGGTACCAGTCGCCGCCGAACAGCGTGCTGCTCTGCATGATCGTGAGCCCGAGCACGGTGTGGAACGGCACCGACAGCACCATGAGCAGGGCCCGCCCCGGATAGGGCCAGCGGCCGGGCAGCGGGTCGAGCCCGATCAGCGGCCAGAAGAACAGGCAGCCGGTGAGGATGAAGTGGACGTGGACCACCTCGTGGGCGAACGCGTTCTCCAGGGTGAGCCGGTAGAGGCCGGTGAAGTAGAGCACGAACGGGTTGACGACGAAGAGCCCGAACGCGAAGAGCGGGTGCGCCACGACCCGGGCGAACCGGCTGTGCACGACGGCGAGCAGCCGGCGGCGCGGGGCGGCCCCGAGGGTGCGCAGCGCCAGCGTCACCGGGGCACCGAGGGCGAGGAAGATCGGCGCGATCATGGAAAGCACCATGTGCTGCACCATGTGCACCGAGAGCAGCGTGGTGTCGTACGCGTGCAGGCCGCTGAGCGTCACGGCGGCGATGCCGCCGAGGCCGGGTCCGAGGAACAGCAGGGTACGGGCGACCGGCCAGCGGTCGCCGCGCAGCTTCAGCCGGTGCACGCCGTAGAGGTAGAGCCCGGCGGCCAGGACCAGGCCGAGGGCGAGCCAGTTGTCGAGCCGGGCCTGGGTGAAGAGGGCGGCGACGGTGAACGGCGGCGGCAGGGCCTCGCCCTGCGCCGCGACCGCCAGGAGCTGGGCCGGGGTTACGGTGGTGATCGGATCGACCTGGAGCACGTTGCCGAGGCTAGGCCAGCCGAAGCGGGCGAGGTCAGCCGACCCGTGATTCACCCCAGTTTGGTGACCCCGGCGATCGGCGAACCTGGTCGGGGGCAATAATGACCGCGTGACTGCGGCCCCAGCCATTGACAAGAGCCGGATCCACTCCCTGACGCGTCCCAACATGGTCAGCGTCGGGACGATCGTGTGGCTCTCGAGCGAGCTCATGTTCTTCGCGGCGCTGTTCGCGATGTACTTCTCCATCCGCGCTGCGGACTACAGCATGTGGGAGAAGCACACGCCGGTGCTCAACATCCCGTACGCGACGACCTTCACGGTGATCCTGGTGCTGTCCTCGATCACCTGCCAGATCGGCGTGTTCGCGGCGGAGCGGGGTGACGTGCACGCGTTGCGACGCTGGTTCACGATCACCTTCATCATGGGGTTGATCTTCATTCTCGGACAGCTCAACGAGTACCGCGAGCTGGTGCACCACGGCATCAAGATCAACACCGACGGGTACGGCTCGATGTTCTACCTGACCACCGGCTTCCACGGTCTCCACGTGGCCGGCGGCCTGGTGGCCTTCATCATCTTCATGATCCGCACCACCATGGGCCGGTTCACACCGGCACAGGCGACCTCGGCGATCGTGGTGTCCTACTACTGGCACTTCGTCGATGTCGTGTGGATCGCCCTCTTCGCCATGATCTACTGGCTTCAGTGATCTTGGCGAACCGCGCTGTCACATTCCGCGCTGCCGCCCCGTCCCTGAGACAAGGTCGAGAAACCGTTAAGGACACAGGCCATGACTTCTGACACCCCCGCCGACCGGCGCGGCGACCGCGAGCGCGGCCTGCTCGCGCGGCTCCGCCGCGGGCGGTCGACACCCCGCAGCCGGGGCCGCCGGCGTGTGGGCGCCGCGTTCCGCCTGCTCGCCGCGCTGTTGCTGGCCGGTGGCGCGTACACCGTTTTCGCGCCCGGCCTGAACGCCGAGGACACCCCCCAGCTCACCAGCGCCGCCGAGGACGGCCGGGCGCTGTTCGACGTGAGCTGCGTGACCTGCCACGGTCGCAACGCGCAGGGTGTCGACGGGCGTGGCCCGAGCCTCATCGGCGTCGGCGCGGCATCGGTGGAGTTCCAGGTCAGCACCGGCCGGATGCCGATGGCCCGGCAGGAGGCCCAGGCGCCGCGCAAGCCCCCGGTCTTCACTGACGAGGAGATCCGCCAGCTCGGCCAGTACATCCAGGAACTCGGCGGCGGGCCGCAGGTCCCGGACGGCGACCTGAAGGCCGGCGGTGACGTCGCCAACGGCGGCCACCTCTTCCGGGTCAACTGCTCGTCCTGCCACGCCTTCAGCGGCGGCGGCGGCGCCCTCTCGTCCGGCAAGTACGCCCCGTCGCTGAACGATTCGACCGACCGGCAGATCTACGCCGCGATGCTCACCGGCCCGCAGAACATGCCGGTGTTCGGCGACAACCAGCTCACGCCGGAGCAGAAGGCCGACATCATCGCGTACGTCCAGGAGTCGCTGAAGACCGACGGCGACCCGGGCGGGTTCTTCAACCTCGGACGCTACGGCCCGGTCACCGAGGGCGTGGCGGTCTTCCTTGTCGGCATGGTCGCCCTGATCTTCGCCAGTCTGTGGATTGCGGGGAAGTCGTGAGCACGCACACCGAGACCAAGGCGCACAGCGCCGAACAGGAGCCGATCGACGTACACGATCCGCGCCTGACCAACTGGGACGTCCTGCGCGAGGGTGCCCGGCGGGACGACATCGAGATCGTGCACTACGAGCCGCCGTTCCCGGTGCCCGGCACCAAGGCGGAGCGGCGCCTCGTCCGGGTCGTCGCCGGGTTCTTCCTGATCACCGGCCTGGCCGCGACCGCGTTCCTGGCGGTCTACATCTGGTGGCCGTGGGAGCACGAGGCCGGCAACGGCGCCGACAAGTTCTACACGCCGCTGCTCGGGCTGACCCTGGGCATCGCCCTGCTCGGCGTCGGGTTCGGCATCCTGACCTGGGGCAAGAAGCTGATCCCGCACGAGGTCGCGATCCAGGGCCGGCACGACGGCGGCTCGCCGGCGGACGACCGCAAGATCACCGGTAGCACGTTGACGTACATGGTCGACGAGCTGGGCGTGAAGCGTCGGCCGCTGCTCGGCATCTCGCTGCTCGCCGGGCTGGCGCCGGTCGCCGCCGTCGCCGCGGCGCCGTTGGTCGGCGGTCTGATCAAGAACCCGCACACGAACAACCAGATGTTCACCACGGGTTGGGCGCCGGCCGAGGAGGGTGGCACGACCCACCTGATCCGGCTCACCCACTCCGACGGCACCCCGATCCGGCCCGAGGACGTCAGCGTCGGCGGCCAGATCACGGTGTTCCCCGGCATCCCCGGTGGCGCGACCAACAAGCACGCCGACTCCCCCACCCTGCTGATCCACCTGCGGGCCGACGACGCCCAGCTCGCCGCGGAGAACAACGCGCGCGAGGACAAGGCGGACTACATGTGGGGCAACTACATCGCGTACTCGAAGATCTGCACCCACGCCGGTTGCCCGGCCAGCCTGTACGAGCAGCAGACCAACCGTCTGCTGTGCCCGTGCCACCAGTCACAGTTCCTGATCACCGACAACGCCCAGCCGATCTTCGGGCCCGCCAGCCGCAGACTGCCTCAGCTACCGATCTCGGTCGACGAGGAGGGCTTCTTCGTGGCGACGTCCGACTTCAAGGAGACCGTCGGGCCAGACTTCTGGGAGCGGCCGTGAAGCGCCGGAAGAAGATTGACGTAGCCGCGCTGCCCGGCAAGGCCGGAGGCGAGGTCGACGACCGGCTCCAGGTGGCGACCCCACTGCGGGCTCTGCTCAACAAGGTCTTCCCCGACCACTGGTCGTTCCTGCTCGGTGAGATCGCGCTCTTCTCGTTCGTCGTCGTGCTGCTCACCGGCGTGTTCCTGACGTTCTTCTACGACCCGTCGCTGTCGCACGTGGTCTACGACGGCAGTTACGCCCCGCTGCGCGGCCAGTCGATGACCGCGGCCTACGCGACCACGCTGGACATCTCGTTCGACGTGCGCGGCGGCCTGATCATGCGGCAGATGCACCACTGGGGGGCGCTGCTGTTCATGGCGTCGATCGTGGTGCACATGCTGCGGGTGTTCTTCACCGGCGCGTTCCGCAAGCCGCGGGAGCTGAACTGGATCATCGGTAGCCTGCTCTTCTGGGTCGGCTTCCTGGCCGGCTTCACCGGCTACTCGCTGCCCGACGACGGCCTGTCCGGCACCGGTCTGCGGATCGCCTCCGCCATCATGCTGTCGATCCCGGTGATCGGTTCCTGGCTCACCTCGTCGATCTTCGGCGGGGAGTTCCCGGGCGAGGTCATCATGGGCCGCTTCTTCATCGCCCACGTGCTGCTCATCCCCGGTCTCCTGCTCGCGCTGATCAGCGCCCACCTGGGCCTGGTCTTCAAGCAGAAGCACACCCAGTGGCCGGGTCCGGGCCGGACGAACGACAACGTGGTCGGCGAGCGGATGTTCCCCCGCTACGCGATCAAGCAGGGCGGCTTCTTCATGATCGTCTTCGGCGTTATCGCGCTGTTGGGCGGTCTGTTCCAGATCAACCCGGTCTGGCTCTTCGGCCCGTACGAGGCCGCGGTGGTGTCGGCGGCGAGCCAGCCCGACTGGTACGTCATGTTCCTCGACGGCTCGACCCGACTCATGCCGGGCTGGGAGATCCACATCCCCATCGGCAACGGATACGTCATCCCACCGCTGTTCTGGCCGACGGTGGCGCTGCCCGGGGTCCTGACCATGCTGCCGATCTTCTATCCGTTCATCGAGGCGCGGCGCAACAAGGACAACCGGCACCACAACCTGCTCCAGCGGCCCCGGGACGTCCCGAACCGGACCGGCCTGGGCGCCATGGCCATCGCGTTCTACCTGGTGCTGACCCTGTCCGGCGGCAACGACGTCATCGCCGACAAGTTCCACATCAGCCTCAACGCGATGACCTGGGCCGGCCGGATCGGTCTGATCCTGCTGCCGCCGATCGCCTACTACCTCACGTACCGGATCTGCCTGGGTCTCCAGCAGCACGACCGGGAGGTGCTGGCCCACGGCGTGGAGACCGGCATCATCCGCCGGCTGCCGGACGGCCGCTTCGTCGAGGTGCACCAGCCGCTCGGCGGGACGGACGAGCACGGCCACGGCGAACTGGAGTACGCGGGTTGGGTCGTACCGAAGAAGATGAACCGGCTCGGGGCGCTGGGCCCGGCCATCAAGGGCTTCTTCGTGCCGATCGAGAAGCCGGTCGAGGCGCCGGTCTCGCCGGGGCACCCCCCGGTCTCGGCCCGCACCGAGGAGAAGGAGATCAGCGGCAAGCGCTGACCACCGTCACCTGACGAAACGTGGCGCCCACCCTGGAGGTGGGCGCCACGTTCGTTTGCGGGCCGCCACGGCGGCCCTGGGGCGGTTTCCGGGCCGGTGTGGCCGCCCCGTCAGGCGGCGCCGCGCCCCACCATCTCGCCGGACATCCCACCGATCCGGCCGAGACTGTCGAACGTCACCGTCAGCACGCCCTCGGGCAGCCGCAGCCGTACCGTCGAGCCGTCGACCTTCGTCCGCAGCCGGCGCAGGTGTGCGTACGACAGCAGGGCCCGACGGTGGTCGCGGACGAGGCCGTTGGCGAGCGCCTCGCCGATGACCCGGACCGTCCGGGGCAGGTTCGGTGCGGGAAGGGCCAGCTCCGGCCCGTCGATCAGCAGGTGCACGCGGGTGCCCGGCCCGGCCGCGAGCGAGTAGCCGGTCCAGCACCGGGTGACCACCTTCGCCGCCTCGGTGAGCCGGGGGGCGAGGTCCGGGGTGAGCGGGACCTCGGCGTCGGCCAGTTCCCGGATGCCGTGCTGCCGGCCGAACTCGGCCACCCGCAGCGACATGGCGGTGACCTCGGGGGTGAAGCCGGACGGGTTGGCCCACCCCCACAGCCAGGTGCCCAGCCGCTCCGAGGTCGACCCGAGCATGCCGAGCGTGGTGCTCAACGTACCCGCGCCGAGGAGGTCCAGCCGCCGGGCGTTGAGATCGACGTGGAAGCGGTGCTCGCCGAGTTGTTCGGTCAGGTCGATCAGGTGCTCCTGGTGTTCCCAGGAGTAGAACGCGGCATCGTTGACCAGGTCGTCGAGGGTGAGGGGTTCCGTCATGCGGCGGAATATACCGCCCGTTGTCGACCTGACTGTGGCGGTTCATCCCGATACGGACAGTGCCCGGCCGCCGACCGTGCCGGAGGAATCGGCCCCACCGGGGCGGGTACTCGACGCGGACCGGGAACGACGGAGGTAGGGACCATGCGAAGCGCACGAGACATCATGACGCCGGGCGTCACCTGCATCGGGGCGAACGACGATCTGCAGACCGCCGCCCGCCAGATGATGGAACTGGACGTCGGCTCGCTGCCCATCTGCGGCGAGGACAACCAGCTCAAGGGGATGCTGACCGACCGCGACATCGTGGTGAAGGTCATTGCCGCCGGCCGCGATCCGCGCGGCGTCACCGCTGGCGAACTGGCCGAGGGCAAGCCGGTGACCATCGGTGCGGACGACGACGCCGAGGAGATCCTGGAGACCATGAGCGAATACCAGGTACGCCGGCTGCCGGTCATCGACGGGCACGAGCTGATCGGCATCGTCGCCGTGGCGGACGTCGCCCGGGCGCTGCCCGACCGGCCGGTCGGTGACCTGGTCGAGTCCATCTCGCAGCACTGACCGGGTGCCGGGTCGGCGGCCGGACGGCCCCGACCCGGCGGTTCGGCGGGCCGGAGCGGCCCGCCGAACCGGCTATCCGAGCTGGACCGCGGTCCCGGAGACCGCGATGCCGCTGCCGGCTTCCGCCGACACCCCGACGACGATCGTCCCCGGCCGGCCCATGTCGTGGCCCTGGTGGACCGTGAGCCGGGCCGGCGGCCGGACGAGTGCCAGCTCGCGCAGATAGCCACCGAGGGCCGCGGCGGCCGCACCGGTGGCCGGGTCCTCCACGACACCGCCGGTCGGGAACGGGTTGCGGGCGTGGAAGACGTCCGCCGACTCCCGCCAGACCAGGTTCACCGTCACCCAGTCGTTGCGGTTCATGACCTCCAGCAGGGCGGGGCCGTCGTAGTCGAGGTCGGCGAGGCGGGCCCGGGAGGCGACGGCGATGATCGGATGCCAGGCGCCCGCGAAGGCGGCGCGGGGCGGCATCGCCGGGTCCAGGTCGTCGACCGACCAGCCGAGCGCGGACAGCGTCTCGGCGAGGTCCGGCTCGGAGATGGACGCGGTGCGGGGCGGCACACTGGTCAGGGTGGCCTGTACGGCACCGTCGGCGGTCAGTGTGGTCGTGACCTCGACCGGGCCGGACTTCGTACGCAGGCGCAGCGTGCCGGGACCGTGCCGCCGGGCGTACGCGACCGCGGCGGCGATCGTGGCGTGCCCGCAGAAGGGCACCTCGACCAACGGACTGAAATACCGCACGGCCAACTCGCGCACCGCGGGCGGAATGCCGTCGGCTGGGATGCCGTCTGCGGGCGGGATGCCGTCGGCGGATGGGACGCCGTCGGCGGACGGAATCAGGAACGCCGTCTCGGAGAATCCGACCTCGGCGGCGGCGGCCGCCATGGTCGCGTCGTCGACACCGGAGGCGTCGAGCACCACACCGGCGGGATTGCCGCCCGCGGGGTCACTGGTGAAGGCGGCGTACCGCAGGATCTCCATCGGCCGACCCTATCGGCGGGCCGGAGAGCCGAAAACGGCCAGCGGGCCGGATGTGGCCTGCCCGGTTCCGGGTGGGCCACATCCGGCCCGCTGGCCGACAGGCTGGTGGTACGGGTAGGTCAGTGCTCGGCGGTGCGCCGGGTGCCGGTGTAGTACTCGAACAGCAGGCCGCACGCGGTCAGGATGACCGCGACCATGCCGACGGCCACCAGCCAGAGCTGCCAGAACACCAGGCCGAGACCGGCGACCGTGGCCGCCAGGGCGATGCCGAAGGGCCAGTAGCTGCCGGGGCTGAAGAAGCCGATCTCACCGGCACCGTCGCTGATCTCGGCGTCCGGCCGGTCCTCCGGCCGCAGGTCGATGCGCCGCGACACGAACCAGAAGAAGCCGCCGCACATCGTGCAGAGCAGGAACGACAGGGCCAGGGCCACCGTACCGATCCACTCGACGTGGCCGAGCTGACCGTTGGTCCAGAAGCCGTAGACGAAGGTCGCGAAGAGAAGGAACCCGGCGATGATGAGGAATAGGCGCCACTCGGTCTTCATGCCCCGGTCCTCAGCTTCCCGCGCCGCTGGCGCCGTCGTTGCCGAAATTCTGCGCGGTGCGCTTGGTGTCGAACGGCACCGTCGTGACCGCGAACGGCTCCTCACCGATCGCGGTGAGCGCCTGCTGCGGCGTGCTGCCGCCCTGCAGCGCGGCGAGGTACTGGTCGTACCGCTCCGGCGAGACGACCCGCAGCTCGAAGTTCATCATCGAGTGGTAGGTGCCGCACAGTTCGGCGCAGCGGCCGACGAAGGCTCCCTCGGAGTCGATGCTGGTCACCTGGAAGGCGTTGCGGACGTTGCCCGGGAAGACGTCGCGCTTGAAGAGCATCTCCGGCACCCAGAAGGAGTGGATGACGTCCTTGCTGGTCTCCTCGAAGCGGACGGACCGCCCGGTGGGCAGGACCAGGACCGGGATGATGTCGTCCGAACCGAGCACCGACGCGGTCGTGTTCGCGTCGGGGCCGACGCCGTCCCGGTAGTTGAACTGCCAGTTCCACTTGAACGCCACGACCTCGACGGTGATGTCGGGGTTGCGGGAGGTCTTGTCGACGTCGGTCTGCACGATCGCCGTGTAGTAGAAGAGCACGGCGACGATCAGGATCGGCGCGATGGTGTAAAGGAACTCCATCGGCATGTTGAACCGGGTCTGGACGGGCAGCTCGTCGCCACGCTTGCGGTAGCGGATGATGCACCAGAAGATCAGGCCCCAGGTGAAGAAGCCGACGGCCAGGGCCGCGATGGTGGAGCCGATCCACAGGTCGTACATCCGGTTGGCCTCGGGGGTGATGCCGCCCTGCGGCCACCCGAACCCGCCGAACGCGGCACCGACGTCACAGCCGGTGAGCGTGATCAGCGACACCGCACCACCGGCACCGAGGCCGGCCAGCCGTCCAACGCGGCTGCGCGAACTGCGCCTGGCGGCCGTGGGTCCTGATTCCGAGCGCCTTGCGAGCACCTTGTCCTGCCTCCCTGGGAGCGCCGCGGTGGGTGTTGGTTCGTCAGCACCGGCGGCAAGGGCGTCACCGACGGTCGCAGATTACTCGACCATGCCCGGCCCGACGGCCTTGGGGTGGGCGAATGGCGGACCTGACCACGAGGGGGACTACCGTCCTACAGGTGGGCGTGACAGGCGTTTACCTCGACGCGGCGACGGCGGCACCGCCGCACCCGGTGGCCCGCGAGGCGTTGCTGGCGGCCCTGGCGGACGGCTGGGCCGATCCGGCCCGGCTCTACACGCAGGCCCGCCGGGCCCGCCAGTTACTCGACGCGGCCCGGGCCGCGACCGCCGAAACCCTCGGGGTACGCCCCGACGAGGTGTCGTTCACCGCCAGCGGTACGACCGCCGCGCACGCCGCGGTGCTGGGCGGGCTGGCCGGGCGCCGCCGGAGCGGGACGGTGCTGGTGCACTCGGCGGTCGAGCACTCGGCGGTGCTGCACGCCGCGGGGCGGCACGTCGCGGCCGGCGGTTCGGCCGTCCCGGTGCCGGTGGACCGGCTCGGCCGGCTCGATCTCGACGCCTGGTCGGCGGCGGTGGCCGGGCCCGGGGTGGCACTGGCCGCGTTGATCAGCGCCAGCCACGAGGTCGGCACCGTCCAGCCGGTGGCGGCGGCCGCCCGGGCCTGCGCCGACGCCGGGGTGCCGCTGTACGTCGACGCGGCCCAGTCGGTCGGCCGGGTGCCACTGCCGGACGGCTGGTCGGTGCTGACGGCCAGCGCCCACAAGTGGGGTGGGCCGCCCGGTGTCGGCGTGCTGGTGGTGCGCAAGGGCACCCGGTGGGAGTCGCCGTATCCGGAGGACGAGCGGGAGTCGGGGCGTACGCCCGGGGTGGTGAACCTGCCGGCGGTGGTCGCCGCGGCGGCGGCGCTGCGGGCGGTGGCGGCCGAGGCGACGGCGGAGGCGGCTCGGCTGGCGGCGCTGGTCGACCGGATCCGGTCGACGGTGGCGGCGACGGTGCCGGACGTCGAGGTGGTCGGCGACCCGGTGGACCGGCTGCCGCACCTGGTGACGTTCTCGTGCCTGTACGTCGACGGCGAGGCGCTGCTGCACGCCCTGGACCGGCGCGGTTTCGCCGTCTCGTCGGGCTCGTCCTGTACGTCGTCGACGCTGCGCCCGTCGCACGTGCTGGAGGCGATGGGGGTGCTGTCGCACGGCAACGTACGCGTCTCGCTGCACCGCGGCACGACGGAGGCCGAGGTGACCCGCTTCCTCGCCGAACTCCCCGAGGTGGTGGCCGCCCTGCGCGCCGAGGCCGGCGTAACCGACCTCTGACCCATGATCCGCGTGATCAGGGAGTACGTCGGGCGGTCGGCGGCGAGTCGGGGTCCCTGGCCCCTGATCACGGGGATCTTGGGACTCGGCCCCTGATCGTGGAGATCTTGGGAGAGACGGTGTCGGACCCGGAGGTGGGGGTGGAGGCGGTGGAGGTGCTCGACTGCCGGGGGCAGCGGTGCCCGTTGCCGGTGATCAGGCTGGCCCGCCGGCTGCCGGAGGTGCCGGTGGGCACGGTGCTGCGGGTGCTGGCCGACGACCCGGCGGCCGGCAACGACATCCCGGCCTGGTGCCGGATGCGGGGCCAGGAGTTCGTCGGCCCGACCACCGTCGGGGACACCCCGGCGTACGACGTCCGCCGCACCACCTGACCGACCGGCACGCCTGAGGGCTGATCAAGGACTAGTCGTGGCCGATGTGTCCGACCTGGCGCGCAACAAGTCCTTGATCAACGCACCGGCCTCGATCGTGGCGGGGCGGCGGGGGCGCGGCTCAGCGCAGGTATGCCAGCAGGCCGGGCAGCGGGTCGCCGGGGACAGCGGTGTCGACGATCAGGCGCGGGCCGACGTACGGCTCGTATTCGGCCCGCCGGCCGACCACCTGCGCCCAGTCCGGCGTCCCGGCGCCGCCCTCCTCGGCCAGCCGACTCTCGACCCGGCGCCGGTGCTCCGTCTCGTCGCCGCACCACACCTCGACCACCCGCAGCGGCACGCCGGTGCGGTCGGCGATCTCCTGCCACAGCCGGCGGGTCGCGGCGACCGGGTTGACCGCGTCGACGACCACCGGCACACCCATGCCGAGCTGTGTCTCGGCCTGGGCGGCGACGATGCCGTACGCGGCGTGGCCGGGGCGGGGTTCGGTCACCTCGTGCCGGCCCAGCTCACGGTCGACCGGGTCGACGGCGAGCACGGGCACCCGCAGCGCCGACCCGACCTGTCTCGCCAGGGTGCTCTTGCCGACGCCGGGCAGCCCGGCGAAGACCACGAGCAGCGGGCGGGCCGGCGCACCGGTTCGGGTGGTCACGCCGTCACCGCCACGCCCCGGGCAGCGGCGCCCCGGTCACGCGCCCAGGTGCGGGCGTACGTCCTCGGCGACGTGGTCGCCGTACGACTCGCCGAGGCGCTTGACGAAGACGTCGGGGCGTACCTCGTATTCCTGGGTGCCGACGGTCTCCAGCACCAGGGCGGCCAGCAGCGACCCGACCTGGGCGGACCGTTCGAGGCTGAGGCCCCAGGACAGGCCGGCGAAGAAGCCGGCCCGGAAGCCGTCGCCGACACCGGTCGGGTCCTGGGCCTGGACGTCGCGGGCGATCGGTACGTGGATGCGCTCGATGTCGCGACCGGTGATCTCCGCCCCGTCCTTGCCGAGGGTGGTGACGCGGATCTTGACGCGGTCGAGGACCTGGTCACCGGTCAGGCCGGTCTTGGATTCCAGCAGCGAATTCTCGTAGTCGTTGGTGAGCAGGAAGTCGGCGCCCTCGATGAGCCTGATCACGTCGGCGCCGTCCATGCGGGCGAGCTGCTGCGACGGGTCGGCCGCGAAGGCGTAGCCACGGTCGCGGCACTCCTCGGAGTGCCGGAGCATCGCGGCCGGGTCGTTGGCGCTGACCAGGACCAGGTCGAGACCGTCGACCCGGGCGGCGACCGGGGCGATCTCGACGTTGCGGGCCTCGCTCATCGCGCCGGCGTAGAACGACGCGATCTGGCACATGTCGAGGTCGGTGGTGCAGACGAAACGCGCGGTGTGGGCCACCTCGCTGACGTGCACCGATTCGCAGTCGACGCCGTGCCGCTCGAGCCAGGACCGGTAGTCGGCGAAGTCGGCGCCGACCGCGCCGAGCAGCACCGGGCGCAGGCCGAGCTGGGCCATCCCGAACGCGATGTTGGCCGCGACGCCGCCCCGGCGGACGACCAGCTCGTCAACGAGGAACGACAGCGACACCTTGTGCAACTGGTCGGCGATGAGCTGGTCGGCGAATCTGCCGGGGAAATGCATCAGGTGGTCGGTGGCGATCGAGCCGGAAACGGCGATCTTCATGGCGGCCTTCTGGGTCGGCTACGGGGGGCGGTGCGCCCGATCAGCCTACCGGCCGTCCGCCGGTCGGTCGATCGCCCGCCACCCGTCGTTCACCCGCCGGGCGGCCCGCACCCGGCGCCATCCCGCGACCCGTCGGACGCCACCCGGTGCCCCCACCCGTCAGCCGGAAAACGGGTCCGGAAACGCCGACGGGGGTCACGGATCCGTGGCCCCCGTCGGTGTCGTACGGCTCAGTGGAACGAGTCGCCGCAGGCGCAGGAGTTCTGCGCGTTGGGGTTGTCGATGGTGAAGCCCTGCGCGTCGATCCGGTCGGCGAAGTCGATGCTGGCGCCGGCCAGGTAGGGGGCGCTCATCCGGTCGACGACGACCTCGACGCCGTCGAACTCGGTGACGATGTCACCGTCGAGCGACCGCTCGTCGAAGAAGAGCTGGTAGCGCAGGCCGGAGCAGCCGCCGGGCTGCACCGCCACCCGCAGCCGCAGGTCGTCCCGGCCTTCCTGCTCGATCAGGGCCTTGACCTTCTGCGCCGCGACGTCGGTGAGCAGAATCGTGGTCGGGGCCGTGGCCTCGGTCGACTCGGTGTTCGCTGAAGTGGTCACGATGAAGGTCTCCCTGCGCCGATGGCGGTGATCGTTCCGCGGATGTTCCGTGCTGGATGTTCGTACTGACCTGGCCAACGCTAACCGGCCGGCCGGTGATTCCCAATCGGGACTACCTACCCATGGTACGTCGCTGAGAGTCGCGTCACCGGCTCCACTGGCGGGCCAGGTCGGCGGCGATCTCCCGCAGCCCGTCCGCCGGGCGGGTCATCGCCGCCTCGACGCCGCCGCGTTCCTCGCCCCCGAAGTGGTCGACCAGGCTGTACGTCTCGGTGATCCCGGCCACCGCCGCCTCCCGCCGCCCGGTGCTGACCCGGCCGGCCACCACCACGCACGGGATGCCCCGGTCGCGGGCGCTGCCGGCCACCCCGGTCACCACCTTGCCGCGCAGCGACTGGTGGTCGAACGAGCCCTCCCCGGTGATCACCAGGTCGGCCGCGTCGAGCGCCTCGTCCAGCCCGATCACGCGGGTGACCAGCGCGATGCCGGATTCGCAGCGGCCGCCGAGAGCGAGCACGGCCGCACCCAGCCCGCCGGCGGCCCCCGCGCCGGGCAGTGCGGTCAGGCCCGGCGGGCAGTCCGGCAGGGCGTGGGCGAGCACGTCGGCGAACCGCTCCAGCGCGGCGTCGAGGAGCAGTACGTCCTCGCGGGTGGCGCCCTTCTGCGGTCCGAAGACGTTCGACGCGCCGTGCAGGCCGGTCAGCGGACTGTCCACGTCGGTGGCGGCGACCAGTTCGACGCCGCGCAGCCGGGGGGTGCCGCCGAGCCCCTCGGCGGCGGCGAGGGCGGCACCGCCGTACGGCAGGGCGAGGCCGGCGGCGTCGACCGGGGCGGCGCCCAGCGCGGCGAGCATGCCACCGCCGCAGTCGTTGGTCGCCGAGCCGCCCAGCCCGAGGACGATCCGCCGGACGCCGGTCTCGACCGCGGCGGCGACGAGCAGGCCGAGGCCGTACGAGGTGGTGGTCTTCGGGTCCCGTTCGGCGGTCGACAGCAGGTGCAGGCCGCACGCCTGGGCGCTCTCGACGTAGGCGGTGTCGCCGACGACCAGGACCTCGCCCTCGGCCGGCCGGCCGAGGGGGTCGACGGTGCGTACCGGGATCCGCCGCCCGCCGGTCGCCCCGGCCAGCACCTCGACGAAGCCGGGTCCGCCGTCGGCGAGCGGCCGGGCGACGGTCTCGTCGGCCGGTACGACGGAATGCCAGCCCTGCGTCACCGCGGCGGCCACCTCGGGGGCCGACAGCGTGCCGGCGAACTTGTCCGGACAGATGAGGATCCGCATAGTTCGGCAGTGTGGCAGGCCACACCGGCTCGAGGTGACAGTGGGCGCCATTGTGGGAGCATTGGACGCGTGACCGCGACCTGGGTAGAGCCGTCCAACACCGCCACCGCACTGCTGCTGCTGGGGCGGGGATCCGACCCGTCCACCGAGCGCGGCGTGGAGTGTCCGGGTGACCTGCCCGCACCGAGCGACCCCGACCTGGTGGCCCGGGCGACCGCGGCGAAGGCGGCGCTGGGCAGCCGGCTCTTCGTGCTGGGGCACCACTACCAGCGCGACGAGGTGATCCAGTTCGCCGACGTGACGGGTGACTCGTTCAAGCTGGCCCGGGAGGCGGCGGCCCGCCCCGACGCGGAATACATCGTGTTCTGCGGTGTGCACTTCATGGCCGAGAGCGCCGACATCCTGACCACCGCCGCGCAGAAGGTGGTGCTGCCGGACCTGGCGGCCGGCTGTTCGATGGCCGACATGGCCGTGCTCGGCCAGGTCGAGGCGGCCTGGGAGGTGCTGGCCGACGCGGGTGTGGCGGCGTCGACGGTGCCGGTGACCTACATGAACTCGTCGGCGGACATCAAGGGCTTCGTCGGCCGCAACGGCGGTGTGGTCTGCACCTCCTCCAACGCCAAGCGGGCGCTGACCTGGGCGTACGAGCAGGGTGAGAAGGTTCTCTTCCTGCCCGACCAGCACCTGGGCCGCAACACGGCCGTACTGGAGATGGGCTTCTCGCTCGACGACTGCGTGCTCTACGACCCGCACAAGCCCAACGGCGGCCTGACCGCCCAGCAGCTCCGCGACGCCCGGATGATCCTGTGGCGCGGGCACTGCTCGGTGCACGGGCGGTTCACCCTCGACAGCGTCAACGAGGTGCGCGAGCGGGTGCCCGGGGTCAACGTGCTGGTGCACCCGGAGTGCCGGCACGAGGTGGTCAACGCCGCCGACCAGGTCGGCTCGACCGAATACATCATCAGGACGATCGAGGCCGCGCCGGCCGGTTCGGCGTGGGCGGTGGGCACCGAGCTCAACCTCGTACGCCGGCTCGCGCTCGCCAACCCGGACAAGCAGATCATGTTCCTCGACAAGGCGGTCTGCTACTGCTCGACGATGAACCGCATCGACCTGCCGCACCTGGTCTGGGCGCTGGAGGAACTGGTCGCCGGGCGGGTACCCAACCAGATCACGGTCGATGCCGACACCGCGCATCACGCCCGGGTCGCACTCGACCAGATGCTCGCGCTTCCGTAACCGTCCGGGCATCACGGTAAGTGACCAACAATTTACAGTTGGGTAGAAGCGTCCCCTTTTTGTGCCACCTGAAGCCAGATGGGTAACTTATCCCCCATCACCGAGGGCTATGCTGCCGGAGCGACACCGGTCCGGTCCGCGGCCCGGTTCCACTGAAGGTTCGGCTCACGACCCGCCTGGGCGACGACGCGATGCGCCGCCCGGCCCGCCCCGGCCGGCCACCCCGATAGCTTCATCGACGCGCTGGAGGTTTTGCGTTGGCGACCAATGATGTCCTGGCTGTGCACGGCGGCACTCCCCTGCAGGGTCAGATCCGGGTCCGTGGCGCCAAGAACCTCGTCTCCAAGGCGATGGTCGCGGCACTGCTCGGCGACGCCCCCAGCCGCCTGTTCGACGTACCGCGCATCCGCGACGTCGAGGTCGTGCGGGGCCTGCTCGAACTGCACGGCGTACGGGTCTCCGACGGAGCCGAGGACGGCGAGCTGGTCTTCGACCCGGCCAACGTCGAGCGGGCGTCGACCGACGAGATCAACGTGCATGCCGGGTCGAGCCGCATCCCGATCCTGTTCTGCGGGCCGCTGCTGCACCGGCTCGGCCACGCCTTCATCCCCGACCTGGGCGGCTGCCACATCGGCCCCCGGCCGATCGACTTCCACCTGCAGGCGCTGCGGGAGTTCGGCGCGGTCGTCGAGAAGACCCCGGAGGGGCTGCACCTGACCGCCCCGAACGGCCTGCGCGGCACCAAGTTCGAGCTGCCGTACCCGAGTGTCGGCGCCACCGAGCAGGTGCTGCTGACCGCGGTGATGGCCGAGGGCGTCACCGAGCTGCGCAACGCGGCCGTCGAGCCGGAGATCGTCGACCTGATCTGCATCCTGCAGAAGATGGGCGCGATCATCACGGTGCACACCGACCGGGTGATCGAGATCCAGGGCGTGCCCCGGCTCAGCGGCTACACGCACCGGCCGATCCCGGACCGGATCGAGGCGGCGAGCTGGGCGGCGGCGGCCCTGGCCACCCGCGGCGACGTCGAGGTCCTCGGCGCCGAGCAGGGCGACATGATGACGTTCCTCAACGTCTTCCGCTCGGTCGGCGGCGCGTACGAGATCACCGACCCGCGGGCGCCGCGGGCCGGGCACCTCGGCCAGGAGGGCGGCATCCGCTTCTGGCACCCGGGCGGCGAGTTGAAGGCGACCGCGCTGGAGACCGACGTACACCCGGGTTTCATGACCGACTGGCAGCAGCCGCTGGTGGTGGCGCTGACCCAGGCCCGCGGCCTGTCGATCGTCCACGAGACCGTCTACGAGCAGCGGCTCGGCTACACCGAGGCGCTCAACAAGATGGGCGCGACGATCCAGGTCTACCGGGACTGCCTCGGCGGCACCCCGTGCCGCTTCGGCCGGCGCAACTTCAACCACTCCGCGGTCATCGCCGGCCCGAGCAAGCTGCACGCCGCCGATCTGGTCATCCCCGACCTGCGCGCCGGGTTCAGCCACCTGATCGCGGCCCTGGCCGCCGAGGGCACGTCCCGGGTGTACGGCGTGGACCTGATCAACCGTGGCTACGAGGACTTCGAGGCCAAGCTCGCCGCCCTCGGCGCCCACGTGGAACGGCCCTGACCCCGCCTCGGTGGGCGGCCCGTCGGGGCTTCGTTACCCTCTAGGGGTGCCGTCGTTGTTTCGTCGTAAGTCAACCGCCGTCGTCGAGGAGCCGGTCGTCGAAGAGACGCCCGAGCCGGCTCACGCACGTCCAAAGGGCTACACGCCCAGCAAGAAGGAACTCGGCAAGGAGACCCCGAAGCGGCCGAGCGTGGGCCGCCGGGGCGCCGGTGACACCAAGCCGCTGACCAAGGAAGAGGCCCGCGCGAAGCGTCGTCAGCTTCGCGCCGAGGCCGCCGAGGAGTTCCGCCGCGAGGGCGGGCCACGCGACCGCGGCCCCGAGCGGCGGCTGGCCCGCGACGTGGTCGACTCCCGGCGTACGGTCGGCACCTGGTTCTTCGGTGGCGCGCTGATCGTGCTGATCGGCTCGTCTGCCGCCATGCCGCCGATCGTGCGGCTGGTCTCCAACCTGCTCTGGGCCACGCTCGCGATCGGCGTCGTCATCGACTCGGTGCTGATCAGCCGAAAGATCAAGAAGTTGGTCCAGCAGCGGTTCCCCGACTCGACGCAGCGATTGGGCGGGGTCTACCTCTACGCCATCATGCGGGCGATCACGTTCCGCCGGATGCGTACGCCGGTGCCGCAGGTGCAACTCGGCGCCAAGATCTAGGTCCGGTCCGCCGGGTGCTCGCCGGCACCGGCGGGCCGGTTCCGCCGCGACGAGGCGACCGACGTTCGTGATCTGAGCGTGAGGGACCTTATCCGACGTGGATAAGGTCCCTCACGCTCAGATCGATTTCGTCAGTGCACGCCGAGCAGGCGCAGGACCGCCGCCGTCACGGCCGCGGCGACGACCACCACGACGAACGGCGCCCGGCGCCACGCCAGCACCGCCCCGACCAGCACCCCGGCCGGACGGGCGACACCCGCGGCGGCACCGGCCTCGGTCAGCGCCGCGGTGGCGGCCAGCGCGGCGAGCAGCGCCGCCGCGGCCATCGGCAGCAGTTGCCGTACCCGGTCGGGCAGGTCGAGCCGGTCGCGCAGTGCCACTCCGGCGAAGCGGAACGTGAACGTACCCACGGCCAGCGCCGCGATCACCGCGATCAGCACGTCGACTCCTCCCGGCCCGGTACGGGCGCGTCGGCGGCCACCCGGCCACCCGTCCTCGGCACGGCCCCGGACGCGGGACCGGCCACCGGCTCGGGAGCGTGGCCAGCCGACGGTTCGGGAGTGTGCCCGGCCACCGGCTCGGAAGTGGACCCAGCCGGCGGTTCGGGACCGGCCGCCGACTCCGCGGCGGGATCGGTCGCCGGCACCGGCGCCGGTTCGCGGCGGCGGGGCAGGAACAGCACGGTGAGGCCGGTGAGGGCGAGCAGGACCGGCAGCCCGGCGGGCAGCAGCGGCGTGGTGACCACGGCCACCAGCGCGCCGAGCAGGGCCACCCGACGGGTGTCCCGGTCCCGCAGCGCGGGCAGGATCAGGGCGATCAGGCCGGCCGGGAACGCGGCGTCGAGGCCCAGGGCGGCCGGGTCACCGGCGGCGCCACCGAGCAGTACGCCGACGATCGTGCCGACGTTCCAGGCGAGGAAGAGCACGATGCCGGCCAACCAGAACGCCCGACGGCGGGCCTCCCCCTCGGGCTGGGCGAGGCTGAACGCGGTCGCCTCGTCGGTCATCAGGTGGCTGCCGAGCACGCGGCGGCTCCACCGCCCGCCGAACACATCGCCGATCGCCAGCCCGAACGGCAGGTGCCGGGCGTTGAGCAGCAGGCCGGCGAAGACGGCGGCGAACGGGCTGCCGGCGGCGATCAGCCCGACGGCCATGAACTGGGCGCCACCGGCGTAGACGATCGACGACAGGGCGACAATGGCCCAGACCGGGATGCCGGCGCCGACGGCGATCGCGCCGAACGAGGCGCCGACGGCGATCATGGCGGCGGCGATCGCGGCGACGTCGCGGCGCATCGCCGCCCCGCCGGTCCCCGAACGCACAGCGGGGCCGGATGTTCGGCCGACCGGACCGGGTGTTCGCTTCACCGTACGCACTATCGGATAATGGACCCGGCACCTGCTGTTCGTCAAACCGAACGAAGTGACCGATGGAGCGAACATGACCTCGCACGCCTCCCCGCTGGCCACGATCGCGGTCGCCCTGCGCCGCGAACGGGACCGCGCCGGCCTCTCCCTGACCGAGCTGGCCCGCCGCGCCGGGATCGCCAAGTCGACGCTCTCCCAACTGGAGGCCGGCAACGGCAACCCGAGCGTGGAGACACTCTGGTCGCTCGGGGTGGCGCTCGGCATCCCGTTCAGCCGCCTGGTCGAGCCGCCCGGCCCGGCCGTACGGGTGGTGCGGGCCGGCGAAGGCCCGGCCGTACGTTCCGAACACGCCGACCTGACCGCGACCCTGCTCGCCGCCGGCTCCCCGCACGCCCGGCGGGACATCTACCGGCTGGCGGTCGAACCGGGCAGCGGGCGGCACGCCGAACCACACATCCCCGGCAGTGTCGAACACATCCTGCTCGCGGCCGGTCGGCTGCGTACCGGGCCGGTCTCCGACCCGGTCGAACTCGGACCGGGCGACTACGCGACGTTCGCCGGGGACGTCCCCCACCACTACGAGGCGCTGGAACCGGGCACGTTCGGCATCCTCGTCATGGAGCACCCGTAGGGTGCCGTTCCCGGCCCGGAGCCGAGTACAACCTCGCCACCACGTCCTCGATGTCCGGCTCCACGATCGAGATGTCGCGCAACTCGGCGACCCCGGACAGCCGGCCGATCAAGCCGCCGACGGTCGCCGTGTCGAGCCCGTACGTCAGCCGCCGGCCGTCGGCCTCGACCCGTTCCAGGACCGCACCGGGCACCGGCGGCGGGTCGGCCAGCGGGGCGTCCAGGTCGATCACCACCAGCCGGCGGGACCGGTAGCGGGCGTGCAACGCCTCGATCGTTCCGTCGTGCACCACCCGGCCGTGGTCGATCACGACCAGCCGCCGGCACAGCCGCTCGATGTCGGCGAGGTCGTGGGTCGTCAGCACCAGCGTCGTGTCACCGGCCGCCCCCAGCTCGGCGAGGAACCCGCGGACCGCCTGCCGGCTCAGCACGTCCAGCCCGATCGTCGGCTCGTCGAGGAAGAGCACCGACGGCCCGTGCAGCAGCGCCGCGGTCAACTCCCCGCGCATCCGCTGCCCCAGCGACAGCTGCCGGACCGGGGTGTCCAGGAAGGCGTCGAGGTCGAGCAGGGCACGGCAGCGGCGCAGCCGGGCCGCATGGTCGGCCGGGGGCACCCGGTAGATGTGCCGCAGCAGGTCGAACGAGTCCCGCAGCGGCAGGTCCCACCAGAGCTGCGACCGCTGGCCGAAGACGACCCCGATCCGCAGCGCCAGCCTGGTCCGCTGCGGCACCGGCTCGAATCCGCAGACCCGGACCCGGCCACCCGACGGACTCAGCACCCCGGTCAGCATCTTCAACGTCGTCGACTTGCCGGCCCCGTTCGGTCCGATGTAGCCGAGCATCTCGCCGGGAGCCACCGTCAGGTCGACGCCGTCGACGGCGGTCACCGTACGCCGCTCGCGGCGCAGCCGCCCCTTGCGGACCCGTACCGTGAATTCCTTGCGCAGCCCGGACACCTCGATCACGACATCTCCACTCACGAGCCCGTACTCCGGTAGTGCCGGACGCCGACCCGCCACACCACGGCGGCGACCGTCGCCGCGACCACCGCCACGCCCGGCGCGGCCCAGCCGACCCAGACCGGCAGGCCCAGCGGGTCGGTCCGGCCGAGCAGCGCCAGCGCCGGGTAGTAGGCGACGAACGCGAAACCCAGGCCGTACGCGAACAGCCGCCGGAACCATCCGCTGTAGACGGTCACCGGGTACGACGTGAAGTCCCGCCCGCCGTACGTGAAGGCGTTGGCGATCTCGCCGGACTCGATCCACCAGAACGCCACGCTGGCACCGATCACGAAGATCGAGCCGAAGAACACCGCCCCGGCCAGCGGCGCCACCACGGCCAGCGCGACGCGTCCGGGCGTCCAGTCGACGTCGGCGGCGACCAGCGCGACCACCAGCACGACGACGCCGAAGAGCACCCGCGACACCTTGCGCAGCGGCAGGTCCATCAGCAGCAGTTGCGGCAGCGATCCCAGCGGCCGGACCAGTACGGCGTCGAACAGGCCGGTCCGGACGTAGTGCTTGACCCGCTCGATGTTGCCGACCGCGAGGTCGGCGGTGGCGAACGCGGCGGCCGACAGGCCGACCATGACCATCGCCTCGGCCAGCCCGAAGCCGGCCAGGTCGCGGGTCACCCGGAAGAGGACGAGCACGGAGAGTACGTCGAACACCGTCGCCCCGACGTTGCTGAGCAGGTCGACGACGAAGGAGACCCGGTACGACGCCTGGGCGCGGACCTGTCCCCGCAGCAGCGCCAGATAGGCGCGGCCGGCACCCCCCTCAGCCACCCTGCTGGCGTCAGCCACCCTGCACCACCCTGCTGGCGTCAGCCACCCTGCACCACCCTGCTGGCGTCAGCCACCCTGCACCACCCTGCTGGCGTCAGCCACCCTGCACCACCAGGCGCCGTTCGGCGCGGTGCTGCACCACCCGGCAACCGGCCAGCACCGCGACCGCCCAGCCGAGTTGCACGCCCACGATGCCGAGCTGGACAGGTGCCGGATCACGTTCGACGAGCACGTCCAGCGGCGCCTGCATGACGCTCGGCAGCGGGGTCGCGAGCCAGATCGTGCCCCAGAGCCAGTCGGGCAGGAACCGCAGTGGAAAGTAGAGGCCGGCGAGCACCCCGGAGCCGAGCGTCCACAGGGTCGTCACCCCGCGCGCGTCGTGCAGCCAGTAGGCGGTGGCGTTGACCAGGTAGCGGCAGCCGAAGCAGACGACGACCGCGAGCAGCATCGACACGGCGAACAGCGGCACCGTCTGCCACCGGGCCGGCAGGTGTACGTCGAAGAAGAGCGGCCCGGTCAGCACCGGCGGGACGAAGCGGGTCAGTACGGCGTACCCGGCGCGGCCGAGATCGCCGGCGAGATAGCTGGTGACCGGGTCGACCGGGCGCAGCAGGTCGCTCGCCACGTCGCCGGTGCGGATCCGGTCGGCGAGTTCGGTCCAGCCCCAGATGCCGATCACCGCGAGCAGTCCCTGCCCGGCCCAGACGAAGGTCGCCAACTGCTCGCGGCTGTAGCCGGCGGCCAGTCCCGTCCCGGTGCCGGTGGCGACGGCCAACAACACGTAGCAGCGCAGGAATCCGAAGACGGTGTTGGTGAACAGCCCGGCGACGGTAGCCTGCCGGTACGTAGAGTATCGCCGGAATCCGGCGCCAGTTATGGCGGCAAATGTCCGTAACTTTAGGACAACGTTTGGGTGGCGCGCCGCTACCGTAGTGGCGGTCACCGAGCCCACGCCGCTACCCTCCTTCCGCAACCACGCTGCACCGAGCCGGGTGACTCTATCGGGTGCCCGCGGCTGCCCAGCGACACATTTTCCGCAACGAGGTGACATCGCCGTGAGCGAGCGACGGGATCCCTTTTCCCCGGTCGCCGCACGCGCCGACGAGGTCACCCACCCACGGCGGGGTCCCACCCGGCCCGCGGAGCGGAACGACGCGGTGACCCGCTGCCACGACGTACGGCCGGCGACCGGCAGGACCGCCCGGTGACCGACAACCGCTTCGACTTCCACCGGTCCCGTAACGATCCCGACTGGATGGTCGAGATCACCGGGGAGTGGGTGCCCCAGGTTCCCGGCCAGCGCTACCCGGGAGACACCGGACCGCTGCGCAACGGCGCCGGGGCGATCCGCCGCCCGACCGCCTCCGGCCGCGCCGGGGTCTACCAGTCCGGCCAGCGGCCGACACCCCCGCCCGGGCCGTTCCCGCCCCGGCTGACCGGCGTCGACGGCCATGGCGCACCCCCGCCACGATCCGGGCGGCCGGCAGCCGACGAGCGCCGCCAGCCGTACCCGGACGGGCCGTTCACCGACGGCCGGGGGCGGTGGACCGACGAACCCGGACCCCGGTACGACGACGGCTTCCCCGGCCCGCGCGCGCCGCGCCACGAGCCCGATCCCCGCGGCCGCCACGACCCCGACCGGCGCTACGATCCCGACCCGCGCCACGACGGGGGACCCGGTCCCCGGGACCGCCGGTACGACGGGCCGCCGGACGGTCCGGGACGGCGGGACGGCTTTCCCGACCGGCGGTTCGCCGACGGTCGAGGTGGGCAGCGTCCGGAGGAGCACGACCGACGGGTGCCCGACGACGCGTGGCGCGGGCCGGGCGACGGCCGCCGCCCGGGACCGCATTCCGACGGCCGGGGTCCCGACCGTGGATACGACGGACGCGACGGTTCCCACACCGACGGGCGCGGACGGGTTCCGCTCGACGGACGCGGCGGTCCGCTGACCGACGGGCGCGGACGGGCGCCGGTCGACGGATGGGGTCCGCACCACGACCGCCGTGATCCGGGCGGGCGCGGCCCCGGCGTCTACCCGGCCGACGGCCGGATATACGGCGGCTACGGCCCCGAACCACGCCATCCGGACCGGCGCGACGTCGAGCGGCGCGAGTTCGACCGACGGGACTTCGACCGGCGCGAGTTCGACCGACGGGACTTCGACCACCGCGACCTGGACCGGCGCGACCTGGACCGGCACGACCCCGACCACCGCGGCGTCGACCGACGTGACCTCGACCGGCGCGGCGTCGACCGACGTGACCTGGACCGGCGCGAGCCGGAACGGCACGGCCCCGACCGGCGCGACCTCGACCGGCACGGCTCCGAACGGCGGGAGCCGGACGGCCGGCGGGCACCGCACGTCGATGGCCGGGACGGATGGCAGGGACCACGGCACCCCGACAACCGCCGGGACGGATGGGACGGCCTCCACGGCGACCGTCGCGGGCGCGACTCCTGGGACGGTCGCGGCGCCACCCCCCGCCCACCCGAACCCGAACCACGCCACCCGCGCGACCGGGACCCCTACGCCACCGGGCCGGTCAGTCCCCCGGCCGGCGGCCCCCGCCTCTACGGGGAGCCGCGGCCGCACCGGGACGGACCACCGCCCGCCGACATCCCGCCCCGGCCCGACGACCGCCGTCCGGCCGAGCCGGAGCACCGCCAGGCCGAGCCGGACCACCGCCGCCCGACCGCAGGCGGCCCGCCACACCCCGGCCCCGACGGCCGGGACTCCGACCGGCACCGTCAGCCCGGCCGGCCGGTGCGCCAGCCCGACCGTGACCTGCCGTACCCCTTCGGCCGGGAGGCCGACGATCCGGAGCGGGACCACGACCCGCGGCGCGGCCCCGGCCGTCCCGCACCCGTCAGCGGCGGTGCCGGTCCCCTCGACGAGCCGTACGGCCGGGTCCGGCCCCCGCTGCCGGAGCAACCCGACGCCGCCCGCGACGTGCCCCCGACCGACGCCGCCCGCCGCGTGCCCCCGACCGACGCCGACCTCGCCGGCCTGCCCACGTCGCCCGCCGGGCCGGCGGACGAGCTGCCGCGGCGCATCCGGCGGCCGATCCCCCGTGACGGTTTCCAGCCGGACTGCGGCGCCCCGGCGCCGTCCGCGCCGCGGCCCACTGCCCCGCCGCCGGTCGACGACGACCACACCCCGGCCCCGGCACGCGATGAACAACGCCCGGCGCCGGCCCGCCATGACGACCACCGCACCCCGCCGCCGGCCCGGGACGAACAGCGGCCCCCCGCTCCTGGTCGGGCCGAACAGCGGCCCCCTGCGGGGCGGGAGTCGGGCCCCACCGCAGCGGGCCGGGCCACCGGCCTGGCCGGCGACCGGTCCTGGCCGACCGGTGCCGGCCAGGAGCCGCCGACCCGCCCCATCCACCGGGACGCGACGGACGAACGGCCGGCACGTCCGGTGTCCGGCCCTCCGGTTCCCCGCCTGAAGATCGAGTTCGTGCCGGTGGCGCCTCCCGCCCCGGCCACGACCACCGGGTCCGGCCGCGACCCGGCCGAACAGCCGCCCACGCCTACCAAGGGCGCCCCGACCAGCGGCGAGCCGCCGGCTGACGCCATGTCGGCCGGTACCACACCGGCTGGCATCAACCCGGCTGGCGCCACGCCGGCCGGTGCCGAGGCGCGGGTGGTTGAGGCGGAGGCCAATCCGTGGTTCGGCCAGGCCGACAACGCTCCCGCCAGCCCGGGAAGTCCGGCCGGCAGGGCCGCCGCCACGCCGGGTGGTCCGGCCGACGTGGCTTCCGCCGGCCCGGCCGGCGAGATGGCGTCCACCACCCGGGCCGCGTTCGCGCAGCGCGACACCACCTCCACCGAAGTGCCGTCATCCAATGTCGACGGTCTGGCTTCGCCGCCGAATTCGTCTACCTCGGAAGATGGTCTTCTCCGGCTGCCGGAGGGCGGACCGGACGAGGCGACCCCGGCGGCTCCCCGCCCGGTGCCCGGTCCGCGGTTCACGGACGACCCGGTGGCGGCGCCGGCCTCGGCACCCACGGGTCCCGAGTCGTCGACCGGGCCGTCCCGGCCACCGGCGGACGGCGCGGTCGGTGCCGCCGAGGACAGCGCCGACCCGGCAGACACCGACGATCTGGACGGCACCCGGCCGGCAAACGGTCGGGACGACGACATCCCGGCCACGGCCCACCCCGACCAGACTCGGCAATCGGACCGCGCCACCCCGTCGGACGAAGCCGCGCCGCCGGATGATGTCACCGCGCTGCTCCACGCCGGGCCGCCGGAGGACGCCACCGAACTGCTCCGCACCCCACCGAACGACGCGACCACGCCGATCCACACCGGCCCATCGAACGACGCCACCGAACTGCTCCGCACCCCACCGAACGACGCGACCACGCCGATCCACACCGGCCCACCGAACGACGCCACCGAACTGATCCACGACGCCCCACCAGACGACGTCACCGAACTGCTCCGCACCCCGCCAAACGACGCGACCACGCCGATGCACACCGGGCCGGGGAACGACGCCACCGAACTGATCGGTGGCCCGCCACCGGCGGGTCCGCCACCCGAGAACGGGCCGGCGGCGTCACCGGCCGCATCGTTCCCCACCGGGGCCGGCACGACACGGCCGGCGGACGACACGGCCCCGGCCGACGACGACGTGGCGGCGGATCATGACGCGGCGGCGGACGGCGACGTACCGACGGACGGCACCCAGCCGACGGACGGCCATGGGGCGGCGGACGGCCACGGGGCGGCGGACGGCCACGGGGCGGAAGACGTGGCGGGGTCGACCGACGACGCCGACCCGGCGAGCCGCAGACCCGAACCGGCCCAGCCCGACGACACCGAACCAGCCCCGCCGGACGACGCCGAACCGGCCCGGTCCGACACCGCCGTGGTCGGGCCCGACCACACGCCGCCCGCCCCGGCGCCGGAGACCGCACCACGGCCCGTCCCAGCGGTGGTCACACCGTCCACACCAGACGCTTCGGACCCGGCGGCGACGCGGTCCGTACCGGCGCTGAACGGTGCCGACCCGCGGCCGGAGCCGGACGGCACCGGTCCGGCGCCGGTCTCCGCTCCGCCGGCCGGTCAGGGCCGCCCCGAACCACCGGCCGACCGGCCGGTGTCCGACCGGTCGGTGTCCGGCCCGCCCGACCGGGGCACCGTCGAGGCCAGCCCGGACACCGTGCTGCCCGCACCGGCGGCGGCCGCCGGGGCGGCGACCGCGCTGCGCGCCCCGACGATGCTGGCGCCGGTCGTCACACCCGACTCTCCGGAACCGGCCGGGCCCGCGCCGGCCTCACGGGACCGGGCCCGCGAGTCGCGGGGCGCCGACCCGGAGCAGGTGCTGGCGACGTACCGGTGGCGGTTCCACCACGAGACGTTGCGGGAACTGGTCGAGGATCCGGACGAGTTGCGGGCCATCCGGGACCGGCTCACCGAGAAGGTCGAGGCGGCGACCGACAACGCCTCCCGGGCCCGGCTGCTGAGCCTGCGCGCCGTCGTCTCGCGGATCCTCGGCGACCTGGGCAAGGCGCTCGCCGACGGCAGGCTCGCTCTCGGCCACGCCGAGGCGACCGGGCAGTTGCGCCGGATCGCGATCGCGCAGGCCCGGCTGGCCCACGTGCACCAGTGGCGTGGCGACTTCGCCGAGGCCGACCGGCTCTTCGAGGAGGCCAACTCGTCGGAGCTGCCCGACCGGCTGCGGGCCACCATGCACGAGCACGCCGGCCGGTCCTGCTACGACCAGGGCCGCTACATCGAGGCGTGCAACCACTTCGAGCGCGCGCTCGACCTGCGCAAGGTCAAGGATCCGGATCTGATGGCGCGTACCGAGCTGGCGCTGGACGCGGTCTTCGCCCGGGTGGCCGAGAAGGGCTGGGGGCCGTACCCGCGCGGCCGGGACGAGATCCTCCAGGTGCACCGGCCGCCGGTGCCGACGTTCAGCGACGAGGTCCAGCGGTGGGGGTACGCCGATCCGGACGGCACGCTGACGGTGGCGCCGAGCTACGCCGACGCGCAGCCGTTCCGGGACGGGGTGGCCTGGGTACGCCGGCCGGAGGCGGACACCTGGGAGCTGATCGACGAGTCGGGTGAACTGCTGGTCGACGCGTCCGCCGGTTATCTGGGCGTCGGTTCGTTCGCCGACGGGCTGGCCTGGGTGTCACGGGACGGCACCGGTGGCTGGATCGCGATCGACAAGGCGAACGAGGTCGTGATCGCCGCCGGGTTCGACGACGTACGGCCGTTCCGGCGGGGTGTCGCCGCCGTACGCCGGGGCGGGTGGGGTGCCGTCGACCGGACCGGGCGGGTGGTGGTGCCGACCCGGTACGCGGCGTTCGTCACCGCGCTGACCGACGGCCGCTACGTCGACGGGTTCACCGACGAGGGGCTGGCGATCGTCGAGGCGGACGGGCGCAAGGGGGTGGTCGACCGGACCGGGCGGACGATCGTCCCGCCGGCACATCCGGCGCTGGTCATCCACCCGGTCGCGTTCCTGGTCGCCGGCGGCAACGGCCGGTGGGGTGCCCTGGACCGGCGCGGCGATCCGCTGATCGACCCGGTGCACGCCAGCCGTGGCGACGTGATGGACGAGATCGACCGCCTGCTGGCGGACACCAAGCCGGTGCTCTGACCCCGGTTGACCAGGGGCTAGGGTCGGGGCATGGAATTCCGACACCTTGGTCGCTCCGGCATGCTGGTCAGCGAGATCTCGTACGGTAACTGGATCACCCACGGTTCGCAGGTCGAGGAGGAAGCCGCCCTGGCCTGCGTACGGGCCGCCCTCGACGCCGGCATCACGACCTTCGACACCGCCGACGTCTACGCCGGCACCCGCGCCGAGGCGGTGCTGGGCCGGGCGCTGCGCGGTGAGCGCCGGGAGGGTCTGGAGATCTTCACGAAGGTCTACTGGCCGACCGGTCCGGGCCGCAACGACCGTGGCCTGTCCCGCAAGCACATCATGGAATCGATCAACGGCTCGCTGCGCCGGCTGGAGACCGACTACGTCGACCTCTACCAGGCGCACCGCTTCGACCACTCGACGCCGCTGGAAGAGACGATGGAGGCGTTCGCCGACGTCGTGCACTCCGGCAAGGCGCACTACATCGGCGTCTCGGAGTGGACCGCCGACGAGATCCGGCAGGCGCACGCGCTGGCCCGCGAGCTGAAGATCCACCTGGTCTCCAGCCAGCCGCAGTACTCGATGCTGTGGCGGGTCATCGAGGCCGAGGTGGTCCCGACCAGCGAGGAGCTGGGCATCGGCCAGATCGTCTGGTCGCCGATCGCGCAGGGCGTGCTGACCGGCAAGTACCAGCCGGGCCAGCCGCCGCCGGCGGGTTCGCGGGCCACCGACGAGAAGTCCGGGTCCGGGTTCATCGCCCGGTTCATGACCGACGAGGTGCTCTCGACGGTGCAGCGGCTGCGGCCGCTGGCCGATCAGGCCGGGCTGAGCATGGCCCAGCTCGCCGTCGCCTGGGTGTTGCAGAACCCGAACGTGTCGTCGGCCATCATCGGGGCTTCGCGGCCCGAGCAGGTGGTGGACAACGTCAAGGCGGCCGGGGTCAAGCTCGACGCCGACCTGCTCAAGGCGATCGACGACGTCATCGACCCGATCGTGGAGCGCAACCCGAGGCTGACCACCAGCCCGGCGCAGCGGCCCTGACGACGGTCGGGTGCGGGCATCCCGCGCGGGATGCCCGCACCCGATCCGGGCCGTCCGGCCCGGGTCAGGACCAGAACCGGATCAGGCGCAGACCCTCGGCGTAGAGCGCCTGGGGCAGGCCGATGAGGTCACCGACGGCGAAGACGCCGCCGAAGAACCAGGCGTTGACCGTCGGGTTCCACAGCAGACCGAACAGCAGCAGGAACCCGAACGGCGCCATGATGTCGTAGCCGCGCCGCCACTTCGGCGACAGCCACGGCTGCAGGATGTTGCCGCCGTCGAGGCCCGGCACCGGCATCAGGTTGAGCACGCTCGCGGTGAGCTGGAGGAACGCCAGCAGCGCCACCCCGGCCCAGAACTCCAGCCGGGCGCCGACGTCGACGCCGACGGCGAACGGCACGACCAGCGCCAGTGCGAAGACGACGTTGGTCACCGGGCCGGCGAGGCTGACCAGGCTGTGCTTCAGCCGGCCCGGGATGCGGTGCCGGTCGACCCAGACGGCGCCGCCGGGCAGGCCGATGCCGCCGAGCAGCACGACCACGACCGGCAGCACGATGGACAGCACCGGATGGCTGTACTTCAGCGGGTTCAGGGTCAGGTAGCCGCGGTGCGCGACGCTGGTGTCGCCGGCCCGGAACGCGACGATCGCGTGCGCGTATTCGTGCAGGCAGAGCGAGACGAGCCAGCCGGACACGACGAAGAGGAAGACGTCGAGCCGTACGTTGCCGAACCCGTTCCAGGCCAGCGCCCCGCTGGTGACGAAGAGCGCCACCAGCGCCAGGAAGATCGGGCTGGGCCGGAACGCCTCCCGGGGCACGCCGAGCACGAAGCCCGCGCGACCCGGCTGGTCGTGGCTCACCGCGGCTACTCGGCGGCCGGCTGCAGGCTCATCCGGTATTCGACCCGGTCGTCCTCGATGAGCGTGACCGAGGTGACGCCGCCCGCGGCGAGGTCGGACCAGGTCTGGCCGATCCACGACTCGGCGTCGGCCTGGCTGCCGAACGTCTCGGCCGGCCCGTCCGCCGACTGGCCGTCCGTACCCTCGTACCGCCAGCTCCACGGCATCTCGTGTCTCCCCTCGCCGATTCACGTCCGTCCAGGACGGCCCCAGCCAGCCTAGTCGGCGGGTACGTCGGTCAGCCCGGGCGGCGTCGCCGCCCCGGTGGCACCGGTCACGTCCGCCGGCCGGTCCGGGGATCACCGGCCCAGGTTCCGGCCTTAAGGTACGGGGCATGTCCGTTGACGGGTTGCACACGGTTCTCGTGCTCGGCGGGATCCGGTCCGGCAAGTCCGAGTTCGCCGAGTCCCTGGTCGCCGACGCGCCGGTGGTCCGCTATGTGGCCACGGCACCCGAGCCGCGCGACGACCCGGAGTGGACGGCCCGGATCCGGGCGCACCACGAGCGGCGGCCCCGGTCGTGGACGACCGAGGAGGTCGCCGGCAACCCGTCCGAGCTGGCCCGGGTGCTGGGCAGCGCGCCGGCCGGCGAGACGCTGCTCGTCGACGACCTGGGCGGCTGGGTGACGGTGCTGCTGGACCCGGTCCACCAGCCGGCCGACGACCGGGCCACGATCGACGAACTGGCGGTCGCGGTACGCGACTGCGCGGCCCGGTTGGTGCTGGTGAGCCCGGAGGTGGGGCTGTCGCTGGTGCCGACGAACCCGATCGGGCGGGCGTTCGCCGACGCGCTCGGGTCGACCAACCAGGCCGTCGCGGCGGTCAGCGACGCGGTCGCGCTGGTCGTCGCCGGCCAGCCGACCTGGCTGAAGACCGCCGCCACCGCAACGCCCGCCACCGCCTCGGCCGCCACCACGCCAGCGGCACCGGCCGCCCCGGCCACGACGCCCCCGGCTCCGGCGACGCCGGCCACGACGCCGACCGCTGCGGCCGGGACCGGCGCCGCGAACGGCCTCGCCCTCGACAAGGTGCCGGCCGGCGGCGCCGCGCGGCCCGCGGCGGTCTCCCCCGAGGTGCTGACGCCGCCGCCCCCGCCGGACGACAGTGCTCCCCCGCTGCCCGCCGACGCCTGGACCGCGCCGACGATGACGCTGCCGGTGGCCTCGACCGGGCTGGTCATCCAGCCCGGCATGGAACTGCCGATGCCCGACGAGTACGCCGGCCCGCAGGCACTCGACCGGCTCGCCGAACTCGACCTGCCCGGCACCGGCCTCGGCAACCTCGAACACGTCGTGAAGTTCGCGGCGGCCACCCAGGGCGTCGCCGTACCCCGGCCCTGGCGCTCGGTGCGCGTGCTGCTGCTGCACGGCGACCACGCCGGGGGCAGCGCCGCCGGCGTACGGCCGGACGAGTCGCGGCGCCGCGCCGACCAGGCCCGGGCCGGCCTCGGCCCGCTCGCCGGGCTGGCCGCCGAACTCGGTGCCGGCCTGCAGGTCGTCGAGGCGCCCGCCGCCGCGCCGATCGAGGACGGGCCGGCCCTGCCGGCCGACGCGGTCGAGACCGCCCTGCGGTACGGCTGGCGGCTCGCCGAGGAGGCCGCCGACGCCGGGGTCGACGTGCTCGTACTCGGCTCCTGCGGCACCGGCACGGACGCCGCCGCGGCGGCGGTGCTGGCGGTCACCACGGGTGCCGAACCGGCGGCCGTGCTCCCCCGCGTGATCACCGCCGGCGGGCAGGTCGACGACGACGCCTGGATGGCGCGGTGCGCGGCCGTCCGCGACGCGCTGCGCCGCGTCCGCGGCGGTGCCCGGGGCGCCAAGGACATGCTCGCCGACGTCGGCGGCGGCGACGTCGCGATCGCCACCGGCGTGCTGCTCGGCGCCACCGCAAGGCGTACGCCGGTGGTCCTCGACGGTCCGATCGGGGTCGCGGCGGCGCTGATCAGCCGGGATCTCGCCGGCCAGGCCCGGCACTGGTGCCTGCTGGCCGACCACGGCCGGCACCCGGCGGTGCGGCTCGCCGCCGACGTACTCGGCCTCACCCCGCTGCTCGACCTGCGGCTCGATCTCGGCGAGGGCGCGAACGCGCTGGCCGCGCTCCCGCTGCTGCGCTCCGCGCTCACCCTCGCCGGCACGCTGCCGCCCCGCCCCGGACCGGCGGACGCGGCCGGCGACCCGCCGGTCGAGGACGTCGCCGCGCCGCCGGTCGAGGACACCGATTCCACCCCGCCCGCGCAGGACCGGCCGGCCGGGCCGGTCACCGGCGACGACGAGGGCGGCTCCACCGCCCCCGGCCCGGAACCGCGCCAGGACGACGACGACCGGGAGTTCGTCGAGCCGGAGCCGGCCGGCCCCGGCCCGGCGGCGCCCGCCGACGGCTCGGCGGCGCCCGCCGACTCCCCGCGGCGGTCGGACGACCAGGCCGCCCGGCCGGTGGGCCAGGCCGACGGCCGGCACGACGCCGCCCCGTCGGGGGCCGGGACCGCCGGGGAGCCCGCGCACGGTGGCTGACGGGCGGCTCGGGGCCGGGTTCCGGCTCGCCGTCACCACGTTCACGGTGCTGCCGGTGCCGGCCGGCCGGATCGACCGGGCCTCGGCCGGCGTCGCGATGGCCGTGGCACCCGCCGTCGGCGCCCTGCTCGGCGTCGTACTCGGCGGGGCCCTGGTCGGCCTGTCGGCGGCCGCCGCCCCGGCCCTGCTCGCCGGCGCGGTCGTGGTCGCGCTGGGCGCCCTGCTCACCCGGGGCCTGCACCTCGACGGGCTGGCCGACACCGTCGACGGGCTGGGGTCGTACCGGGACCGGGCCGGCGCCCTGGAGATCATGAAGAAGCCGGACGTCGGCCCGTTCGGCGTCGCCGCGCTGGTGCTCGTACTCCTGGTGCAGGCCGCCGCGCTGGCGGAGCTGGCCGGGCGGTCGCCGGGCGCGGCCCTGGCAGCCGTGGTCGTGGCGACCGCGACCGGCCGGCTGGCGGTGACCTGGGCCTGCCGCCGGGGCGTGCCGGCGGCCCGCCCGGACGGGATGGGCGCGCTGGTCGCCGGCACCGTCGGCCGGCCGGCGCTGGCCGTCGCGACGGCGGCCGTCGTGCTCGCCGCCGTCGCCGCGGTGCCCGGCCGCCCGTGGCAGGGGCCGGCCGCCGTGCTGGCCGCCCTGGCCGTCGCGGTGCTGCTGGTCGCCCACGCCGTACGCCGGCTCGGCGGGGTGACCGGTGACGTGCTCGGCGCGGCGGTCGAGGCCGGCACCACGGTGGCGTACGCCGGCCTGGTGCTCGGCTGAGGTCCCCCGCGCCGCAGGGACGCGGGCCGGTTAGCGCACCGACGGCTCGACGAACGGCGGGCGCATCACCCGCATCGCCGACCGCCGGCCGCGTACGTCGACCTCGACCGTGTCGCCCTCGGCCAGCCCGGCGGCGGTGTCGAGCAGCGCGAGTCCGATCCCGACCCGGCGGGTCGGCGAGAACGTACCGCTGGTCACCTCACCGACGACGGTGTCACCGGCGTGCACCGCCATGTGCGGGCGCGGGATGCCCCGGTCGAGCGCGAGCAGGCCCCACAGGGTCCGGCGCGGCCCCGCCGCCTTCTCCGCGACCAGCGCGTCCCGGCCCCAGAACGCCGGCTTGTCCCAGCCGACCGCCCAGCCCGACCGGGCCTGCACCGGCGTGATCGACAGCGAGAGGTCCTGGCCGTGCAGCGGATACCCCATCTCGGTCCGCAGGGTGTCGCGGGCGCCGAGGCCGCAGGCCCGGACGTCGTACGACGCACCGGCGGCGAACAGCGCGTCCCACACCGCGACCGCGGCACCGACCGGCACCACCAGTTCGTAGCCGTGCTCGCCGGTGTAGCCGGTGCGGCACACGGTGAGGTCCGCCCCGGCCAGCGTCGCCGCCGCGAAACTCATGTAGTCGTGCCCGGTCGGCAGGTCGAGGGCGGCCAGCAGGTCGGCCGACCGCGGCCCCTGCACGGCGAGGACGGCGTGGTCGAGGTGCTCGTCGGTGACGGTCAGCGCGGGCGGGGCGGCGGCCACCAGCCGGCGGACGACCTCGGCGGTGTTGGCCGCGTTCGGGACGAGGAAGACGTGGTCGTCGGCGTGCAGGTAGGCGATGATGTCGTCGACCACGCCACCGGTCGCCGCGTCGCAGCACAGCGTGTACTGCGCCCGGCCGGGCCCGATCCGGCGCAGGTCGTTGGTCAGGCTGGCGTTGACGAAGTCGGCCGCCCCCGGCCCGGTGATCCGTACCTTGCCCAGGTGCGACACGTCGAAGACCCCGACCGCCTCCCGTACGGCCGCGTGCTCCTTCAGCACGCCGCCGCCGGCGTACTCCAGGGGCATCTCCCAGCCGCCGAAGGCGGCGAACTTGGCGCCGAGCGCGGTGTGCCGGTCGTGCAGGGGTGAGCGGCGCGGCGGGGCGCCGGGGGTGGTGGCGCCGGTCGAGTCGTCGGTCATGGTGGGCAACCTACCCGGCGCCCGGCGGGGGTGCGGTGTCCGTCCCGGCGGCGGCGCACCGCTGACCTGGGTCGCGGCCGTGCGTCGGCGGTCGGACGCACGGGTACCGGGACATGACCGGCGGGAGACGGGTAGGTTGCGCCGGAGACGTTCATCGCCGCGCCGCACACGATGCGGGCGGCCAGGCCGCCGGAGACGCCGAGTGACATCGCCCAACAGCACCACCCTCAGCCTGGTCGACACGGATCCCGCCGAGCTCGCCGTCGACGCGATCGTCATCGGCCTGCACAGCCGGACCGAGCCGGAGGACGGGCCGGCCGGCGCGCTGCTGCTCGCCACCGGTGCCGAGAGCATCGCCGTGGCGTTCGACGGTCGGCTCACCGAGACCCTCGCGCTGCTGGGGGCGACCGGTGCCCCGGGTGAGGTGACCAAGCTGGCCACCCTGGGTACGGTGACGGCTCCGCTGGTCGCGGCCGTCGGCCTCGGCGCCGAGCCGAGCGGCGCGGCGCCGGCACCGGAGACGCTGCGGCGGGCCGCCGGCGCGGCCGTACGGGCCCTGGCCGGCGCGGGCACGGTGGCGCTGGCGCTGCCGCTGCCCGACGACGAGGACGCCCCGCCCGCGCTGCGCGCGGTGGCCGAGGGTGCGCTGCTAGGCGGCTACCGGTTCGCCGGCTACAAGACCAAGCCGCAGCCGGGCCGGCGGGACCCGGTCGGGTCGGTGCTCGTGCACGTGCCCGACGCCGCCGACGGGGTGGCCGAGGGCGAGATCGCCCGCGCCCGGGCGGTGACCGCCGCCGTGACGCGCAGCCGCGACTGGGTCAACACCGCCCCCAACGAGCTGCGGCCGCCGGCGTTCGCCGACGAGGTCGCGGCCGCCGCCGACGCGGCCGGGCTGACCGTCGAGGTGCTCGACGAGCAGGCGCTGGCGCAGGGCGGCTACGGCGGGATCGTCGCGGTCGGCCAGGGCTCGGAGGCGCCGCCGCGACTGGTGAAGCTGTCGTACGTCCCGGACGTGGCGCCGGAGGCCGGGGCGACCCGGCGGGTGGCGCTGGTCGGCAAGGGCATCACCTTCGACACCGGCGGTGTGTCGATCAAGCCGGCCCAGGGCATGTGGGAGATGAAGTCCGACATGGCCGGTGCGGCGGCGGTGGCCGCGACGATGCTGGCCGTGGCGGCGCTGCGCCCGGCGGTGGCGGTGACCGCCTACCTGCCGATGGCGGAGAACATGCCGTCCGGCACCGCCTACCGGCCCGGCGACGTGGTGACGATGTACAACGGCAAGCGGGTCGAGGTGCTCAACACCGACGCCGAGGGGCGGATGGTGCTCGGCGACGCGATGGCCCGGGCGTGCGAGGACGGCGCCGACTACCTGCTGGAGGCGTCGACGCTGACCGGCGGCCAGGTGGTGGCGCTGGGCAAGCGGGTGGCCGGGGTCATGGGCACCCCGGAGCTGTGCGAGCGGGTCCGCACCGCCGGTGACGCGGTCGGCGAGCCGGCCTGGCCGATGCCGCTGCCGGACGACGTACGCAAGGGCATGGACTCCGACGTCGCGGACATCTCGCAGGTCAACGCGGGGATGGACCGGGCCGGCCACATGCTTCAGGGCGGCGTGTTCCTGCGCGAGTTCGTGACCGACGACGTGTCGTGGGCGCACATCGACATCGCGGGGCCGTCCTACCACGCGGGCGAGCCGACCGGCTACTGGACCAAGGGCGGGACCGGGGTGCCGGTGCGTACCCTGCTCGAACTGATCGACGACATCGCCGCCAACGGCTGACGCGGATCACCCGGCCCCGTCGTCGCCACCGACGGCGGGGCCGTACCGTACCGTGCGCGGGTCAGCCGTCGGGGCGCCGCTTGCGGCGCTCGTTGAAGTCACGCATCCGCTGTGGATAGCCGACCAGGCGGACGTCGTAGATCGGGATCGCCAGCTTGTGGGCGAGCCGGCGGGCCGCCTCGGGGCTCTCGATCCGGCGCCGGGTCCACTCGCCGTCGTACGCGATCAACATCACGGTGGTCTCGGTCATCACCGTACGGGGTTCGATGAACGCCTCGACCCCGCGCCGCGACCGGACGAACTCCTCCAGGTGGGAGACGTCCTCGCGCGTTGTCGGCCGGTCCCCCGCGCCGCCGCCCGCCCGCTTGCGCCGAAACCAGGCCACCCGACATCTCCTCCCCAGGGCTGTCGCGTACGTCACCCGTTGAACGCCCGTCGTGTGGTTCACTTCGGCCGTGCGTGACGACACGGGCAAGCGTACGTCCCCACGACGTGTCCTTGGGCACCTCGTTACCCGACCTGCCAGCGCAGGTGACAAGATGACCGAGGCGAGTCTGCCCGTTTACACGGATGACCCTCGTAGCAGCGACGCGACCTGGGAGTAAATTGTGAGTGAGCCGAACGGCGGAACCTTCGACGTCGTCATTCTCGGCGGCGGCAGCGGCGGTTACGCGGCCGCACTGCGGGCCGCGCAGCTTGACCTGACGGTCGCGCTGATCGAGAAGGACAAGCTCGGCGGCACCTGCCTGCACCGTGGCTGCATCCCGACCAAGGCCCTCCTGCACGCCGGTGAGGTCGCCGACCAGACCCGCGAGTCCGAGCAGTTCGGCGTCAAGGCGGAGCTGATCGGTGTCGACATGGCCGGCGTCAACGCCTACAAGAACGGCGTCGTCTCCCGGCTCTTCAAGGGCCTGCAGGGCCTGGTGAACGGCTCCAAGAAGATCACCCTGGTCTCCGGTGCCGGCAAGCTGGTCGGGCCGGACACCATCGAGGTCGACGGCGCCCGTTACACCGGCCGCAACATCATCCTGGCCACCGGCTCCTACTCCCGTACGATCCCCGGCCTGGAGATCGACGGCCAGCGGGTCATCAGCAGCGAGCACGCCCTCGAACTCGACCGGGTTCCGGCGTCGGCGATCGTGCTGGGCGGCGGCGTCATCGGCGTCGAGTTCGCCAGCGCCTGGAAGTCGTTCGGCGTCGACGTGACCGTCGTCGAGGCGCTGCCCCGCCTGGTGGCCGCCGAGGACGAGGAGTCGTCGAAGGCGCTGGAGCGGGCCTTCCGCAAGCGCGGCATCGGCTTCAAGGTCGGCAAGCCGTTCGAGAAGGTCGAGCACACCGACAGCGGTGTCAAGGTCACCATCGCCGGCGGCGAGGTCCTGGAGGCCGAACTGCTGCTGGTCGCGGTCGGCCGCGGCCCGACGACCGCCAACCTCGGCTACGAGGAGCAGGGCGTCCGCCTCGACCGCGGGTTCGTGCTGACCGACGAGCGGCTGCGCACCGGGGTCGGCAACATCTTCGCCGTCGGCGACATCGTGCCCGGTCTCCAGCTCGCCCACCGCGGCTTCCAGCAGGGCATCTTCGTCGCCGAGGAGATCGCCGGCCTGAACCCGGCGGTCATCGACGAGGACGGCATCCCGCGGGTCACCTACTCCGACCCGGAGCTGGCGTCGGTCGGCCTCACCGAGGCCAAGGCCAAGGAGAAGTACGGCGCCGACAAGGTCAAGACCTACAACTACAACCTCGGCGGCAACGGCAAGAGCCAGATCCTCAAGACCGCGGGCTTCGTCAAGCTCGTACGGGTCGAGGACGGCCCGGTCGTCGGCGTACACATGGTGGGCGCGCGGGTCGGCGAGCTGATCGGCGAGGCCCAGCTCATCTTCAACTGGGAGGCCTACCCGGCCGAGGTGGCACAGCTCGTGCACGCCCATCCCACGCAGGGCGAGGCGCTCGGCGAGGCACATCTCGCCCTGGCCGGCAAGCCCCTGCACGCGCACGCCTGACCATCGTCATCCCGCGCCCGGCCAGCCAGGCCGGGCGACCTTCGCACCAGGCCACAAAGGAGTCTTGAGAGATGCCGGTATCGGTCACCATGCCCCGGCTGGGAGAGAGCGTCACCGAAGGCACCGTCACCCGCTGGCTCAAGCAGGAGGGCGACCGGGTCGAGGTCGACGAGCCGCTGCTTGAGGTCTCGACCGACAAGGTCGACACCGAGATCCCGTCCCCCGCGGCGGGCGTGCTCAGCCGGATCGTGGTGAGCGAGGACGAGACCGCCGAGGTCGGCAGCGAACTCGCGGTGATCGCCGGCGAGGACGAGGCCGGCGGTGCCGGGGAGCAGCCGGCCGCGCAGGAGCCGAAGGCCGAGGAGCCGGCGGCCGAAGAGCCGAAGGCCGAGGAGCCGGCCGCCGAGCAGCCGTCGACCGAGGTGGAGAAGCCGGCGCCGGCGCCGGCCGCCGAGGACAAGCCGGCCGCGCAGGCCGGCGGGGAGACCACGGTCGTCCGGATGCCGGCGCTCGGTGAGAGCGTCACCGAGGGCACCGTGACCCGCTGGCTCAAGGAGGTCGGCGAGCAGATCGAGGCCGACGAGCCGCTGCTCGAGGTCTCGACCGACAAGGTCGACACCGAGATCCCGTCGCCGGCGGCGGGCACGCTGCTGGAGATCAAGGTTCCGCAGGACGAGACGGCCGACGTCGGCGCGGAGCTGGCCGTGATCGGTGCGGCCGGTGCCGCCCCGGCCGGTGCCGCCCCGACCGGCGGCGCGCCGGCCGAGCAGCCGGAGGAGCCGACCGCGGGTGCGTCGTACGCCTCGCCCGCCCCGGAGGCGGAGAAGGCGGCGGAGCCGGCAAAGGCCGAGCAGGCCGCCCAGCCCGAGCCGCCGAAGCCGGCCGCCCCGGCGCCCGCTCAGGCTGCCCCGGCTCAGGCTGCCCCGGCGCAGGCGAACGGTGCCGCCGAGGGTGGCTACGTGACCCCGCTGGTCCGCAAGCTCGCCGCCGAGCACGGCGTCGACCTGGCGTCGCTGTCCGGCACCGGGGTCGGTGGCCGGATCCGTAAGCAGGACGTGCTCGACGCGGCCGAGAAGGCCAAGGCGGCCGCCGCCCAGCCGGCTCCCGCCCCGGCCGAGGCCAAGCCGGCCGCCGCCGCGAAGCCGGCGCCGAAGGCCGCCGAGCCGAGCCCGCTGCGCGGCCGTACGGAGAAGATCAGCCGGACCCGCGCGGTGATCGCCAAGCGGATGTTCGAGTCGCTCCAGACGTCGGCACAGCTCACCACGGTGGTCGAGGTCGACGTGACCAAGATCGCCAAGCTGCGCCAGCAGGCCAAGAACGACTTCCAGCAGAAGAACGGCGTCAAGCTGTCCTTCCTGCCGTTCTTCGCCCTCGCCGCGATCGAGGCGCTGCGGACGTACCCGGTGGTCAACGCGCGGCTCGACCTCGACGCCGGGACGATCACCTACCCGGACGGCGAGCACCTGGGCATCGCGGTCGACACCGAGAAGGGCCTGCTGGTCCCGGTGATCCGCGACGCGGGTGACCTCAACCTGGCCGGCCTGGCGCGTCGGGTCGCCGATGTCGCCGAGCGCACCCGCAGCAACAAGATCGGCCCGGACGAGCTCTCCGGCGCCACCTTCACGCTGACCAACACCGGCAGCCGGGGCGCCCTGTTCGACACCCCGATCGTGCCGTCGCCGCAGGCCGCCATCCTCGGCACCGGTGCGGTCGTGAAGCGGGCGGTCGTGGTCGACGACCCCGACCTGGGCGAGCTGATCGTGCCGCGCTCGATGATCTACCTGGCACTGTCGTACGACCACCGCTTGGTCGACGGCGCCGACGCCGCCCGCTTCCTCTCCGCGATCAAGGAGCGGCTGGAGGCCGGCAACTTCGAGTCCGAACTGGGCCTGGCCTAAGCATCTTGTCCAAGGGTGGGGCGGGCCGGCATCGCTGGCCCGCCCCACCCTTTTCCCCACCAAGATCCGCGTGATCAGGGAGTACGTCGAGCGTGTCGTCGGCGTACCGGAGCGCAACCTCCCTGATCACGCGGATCTTGCGTGGGACCCACTGGGATGACGGCGCCGTGCGACGGGGCGGCGCCGTGCGACGGGGCGGCGCCGTGCGACGGGGCGGCGCCGTGCGACGGGGCGGCGCCGTGCGACGGGGCGGCGCCGTGATCGTCTGCTGTTCAGGCACTCCTGGTACGGCGTGTCGAGTGCCTGAGCAGCAGACGATCAACGCCGGTCGCCGGCTCGGCCCCGGGCGGGAACTCAACGGCCGGCCCGGCCCCGGGCGGAACGCCGACGGCCCGCTCCGCCATGGTCGACGGGATGCCGCTGTCGCGCCCACAGCGAATTCGGCGTATCCACATCGAATTCGCTGTGGGGTTCACCGGTCATCCCTCCTCCCGAGTCGCCGCCCCACGAAGTTCACAAGGACCCCGGTGATCGGTCGGCACACAGGCCAGCCCTCCGCCAGCCCCGGTCAGCCCCAGCGGCTCCAGCCCCAGCGGCGAGTCTTCGACGGCCGCTCGACCAGCGCACCGCCCGCGATTGGCCCCGGCTCCCGTACCACCCGCGATTGACCCCGGCTCCCGTACCGCCCGCGCTTCGCCTTGGCCCCGCACCGCCCCCGGCGCCCCACGTGCCTGGTCCACACCACCCCTGCTCCACACCACCCTTGCTCCACACCACCCTGGTGCACTCGCCCCCCGCCCGCCCTAACCCGCACCACCCCCGGCGCACCACCCCCGCACACCATCCCCGACGCGCCTCACCACCCGTCGGCGTACGACACGCTCCCAAGATCCCGGTGATCAGGGAGATACGGGCACGACGCGCCGATGACACGCTCGACGTACTCCCTGATCACGCGGATCTAGGGTTTCCGCGAAGATGGACGTATGCGGATTCTGATCGCCGGCTCGTCCGGCTTCCTGGGCAGCCGGCTGGTCGCGCACCTCACCGACGAGGGGCACGAGATGCTCCGGCTCGTCCGCCGGGAGCCGCGCGGACCGGGCGAGGTCCGCTGGAACCCGTCGGCCGGGGAGCTCGACCGGGCCGTACTCGCCGGTGTCGACGCGGTGGTCAACCTGGCCGGCGCCGGCGTCGGTGACCGGCGCTGGACCGACGCGTACAAGTCTCTGATCCGGTCCAGCCGGGTCGACACCACCTCGACGCTGAGCCGGGCGGTCGCCGCCCTGCCGGCCGCCGACCGCCCGGGGGTGCTGCTCAACGCCTCGGCCGTCGGCTGGTACGGCGACACCGGCGACGAGCGGGTCGAGGAGGACGCGCCGGCCGGTGAGGGCTACCTGGCCGACGTGTGCCGGGTCTGGGAGGCGGCCACCGGCCCGGCGGAGAATGCCGGGGTACGGGTGGTCCGGCTGCGTACCGGCTATCCGCTGCACCGCGACGGCGGTTTCATCAAGCCGCAGTTGCTGCCGTTCAAGGCGGGTATCGGGGGCCGGTTCGGCAGTGGCCGGCAGTGGGTGCCGTGGATCTCGCTCCACGACTGGCTGTGGGCGGTCTCGTTCCTGCTCGACCGGGACGATCTCGCCGGCCCGGTCAACCTGGTCGGCCCGGCACCGGTGACCAATGCGGAGTTCACCGACGTCTTCGCCGGCCAGCTGCACCGGCCGGCGATCCTGCCGATTCCCGCGTTCGGGCTGCGGATCGTGCTGGGCGAGTTCGCGACCGAGGCGTTGAGCAGTGCCCGGGTGTTGCCGGGGGTGCTGTCCGGCGCCGGTTTCGAGTTCCGCCATCGGACGCTGCCGGAGGCGATGCGGGCCGCCTTCCCCGAGCCGTGATCCGCGTGATCAGGGGATATTGACCGCGCCGCGCCGACGACACACGCGACTTGGTCCCTGATCACGCGGATCATGGGGGTCAGCAGCCGATTACCCAGGTCTGGGGGCCGGTCTGCTTCAGGGCGGTGGTGTGGAAGGTGTTGTAGAGGCCCATCCGCTGGGCGGAGCCGAGGGCGTAGGCGTACCCGCCGGAGTGGTAGGCACGGCCGGCCTGGACGTGCGCGTAGTTGCTGGCGGTGACGCAGACCGGGGCCGTACCGCCGGTGGTGGCCGACACCGGCGCGGAGCGGGCGCCCTCGCCGCCGGCGTTGAGCGCGCTGACCGCGTACGTGTAGGTGGTGGCCGCCGCCAGGCCGGAGTCGACGTAGGTGGAACCCGTGATCGGGCTCGCCGTCACCCGGGTGCCGCCCCGGTAGACGTGGTAGCCGGTGGCGCCGGCCACCGCGGTCCAGCCCAGGGACACCGAGGCGCCGGTGGTGCCGGTGACCCTGAGCCCGGTCGGCGCGGCCGGGGCGCCGGGGTTGCCGGGTCCGCCGGGTCCGCCGCCGCCGTCGAGGCCGAAGAAGAGCGCGTCCCGGTACGCGGAGCAGATCGTGTCGAGGAAGTACGCCCCGGCGGTGCCGCACTGGTCGGCGCCGCTGCCCGGGTCGACCGGGGTGCCGTGCCCCATCCCCGCGACCTTGTAGAGGCGCACCTGGTCGGCGCCGTACGTCTCCAGGGTGGTGCCGGCGGGCAGCGTGGCCGTGCTGGTCGGGGTCTGCGGTACGCCGAGCACGTCGGTGAACTGGTCGCGCAGCGCGGTGCCGTTGGCCGGTACGACGACGGCGTCGGACTGGCCGTGCCAGATCGCGACCTTCGGCCGGGCGCCGGTGTGGCCGGGGTGGGCGGCGCGGACCAGGTCGCCCCACTGGCGCGGGGTCTTGGCGACCGCGGTGTACATGCAGGTGTACGCGTTGACCTGGGAGGTCGCGCAGCGGTAGGGGATGCCGGCGACGACGGAGCCGGCCGCGAACACGTCGGGGTAGGTGGCGAGCATCGTGGCGGCCATCGCGCCGCCGGCGGACAGCCCGGTGACGTGGACGCGGGCCCGGTCGCTGCCGAAGTTGGCGACCGCGTGGTCGACCATCTGCTTGATGGACAGCGGTTCGCCCTGGCCGCGCGCGGTGTCGCCGGTCAGGAACCAGTTGAAGCAGGCGTTGGCGGCGTTGGCCGAGGTGGTCTGCGGGTAGACGACGGCGAAGCCCCACTGGTCGGCGTACTTCTGCCAGCCGGAGTTGGCGTGGTAGGCGGTGGCGTTCTGGGTGCAGCCGTGCAGGGCGACGACGAGCGGCGCGCCGGTGGGCAGGCCGTCGGGCCGGTAGGCGTACATGGACAGGTTGCCGGGGTTGGAGCCGAACCCGGTGATCTGGGTGAGGGTGGCGGCCCGGGCCGGCGTCGCGACGGCGAGCACGGTCGCGGCGGCGACCAGCGCGACGGTGAGGGCGCGGGCGAGCCGGTGGGGTGGTGCGGTGGCGGGACGACGCACGACGGCCTCCTGACGATCGACTGTGGGCTGAGTCACTTCCGATTGCCAGGAAGTTACGGGTCGATGTCAGAAAAATGACATAGCCGACGATCACATATTCACCGGTGCCACTGTGTGGGCGTACGCGGACCGGGGGTGGGCGAACCGGACCCGCCCACGGGCACCCGGGGTCGCCGGGGCCCGCGGGCGGTGGCAACGCGGTCAGCAGTCGCGCAGTTCCGGCGACTGGTTGCGGATCTGGCCGACCGGCGAGACGAACCGCTCGTACGCCTCACCACCGACCGCCGCCGGCCGGAACGCGGCGACCCGGTGGCAGTTCTGGAACGCGAGCCGCACCCCGAAGTGGCGCTCCAGCCCACCGCGGATCGCGTCGCTGGCCAGCGCCCGCAGCAACTGGCCGCGCTCGGCCTCGCCGGGCGGTGGCACCGCGTGGTCGGCGAAGTCGGCGGTGCCGGCCGTCGCGCGGGCGGCCACGTCGGACACCACCGTCCACGCGTACGGCAGCGAGTGGCGGACGCAGTCGACGAACTCGGCGTCGTCGACCTCACCGGTGGCGGCCCGCGAGAGCAGGGCGGCGGGTACGTCGAGGGACATGGGAACTCCTTCTTCTGACGGAAAACGGGCCGGCGCCGGGTCCGGCGGCCGGGGACGGTTCAGCGGCCGGGGACGGCTCAGCGGGCGGCCCGGACCAGCGGGTCGGGTCCGAGCACGAAGGCCGGGTCGACCTGCCGGGCGAGGTCCTCGCCGACCTTGTCGTTGGCCCAGGCGTTGGCGTTGCGCAGGTGGAACTCCACCGCCTGCCGGGTGTAGGTGGCCCAGTCCTTGGGGGCGGTGTCGGCGGTCTCCCGCAGCACCTCCAGGGCCCGCCGGTTCGCCGGTTCGAGCGCGTCGACGGGGCGTACCTCGCCGCGCTCGGCCGCCTTGACGTAGGCGGAGCGGCCGATCCAGGTGAGCAGGTCGTCGCCGACGTGTTCGCGCAGGAACGCCACGTCGGACTCGTCGTCGACCTTGTTGCCGACCACGTGCACGCGTACGCCGAAGTCGCGGGCGTGGCCGACGTACTGCCGGTAGACGCCGACGCTGCGCACGGTGGGCTCGCAGACCAGGAACGTGGCGTCGAAGCGGGTGAACAGGCCGGAGGCGAACGAGTCGGCGCCGGCGGTCATGTCGACCACGACGTACTCGCCGGGGCCGTCGACGAGGTGGTTGAGCATCAACTCGACCGCGCCGACCTTGGAGTGGTAGCAGGCGACGCCGAGGTCGGCGGTGGCGAACGGTCCGGTGACCGCGAGGCGTACGCCGCCGACCTCGCGCACCAGGGCGTCGTAGACGGGGTTGGGGCCGGCGACGGTCAGCAGCCGGGAGCCGCCGCCGGGTGGGGTGGTCTTGACCATGGTGGCGGCGGAACTGATCCGGGGGTTGTCGCCGCGCAGGTGCTCCTTGATGTCGGCGAGGTGGTCGCCGAGCGCGGGCAGCATGACGGCCTCCTCGTCGCTGGCGCCCAGCGCCACCGCGAGGTGCTGGTTGATGTCGGCGTCGATGGCGAGCAGCGGGGCCGGCAGGGCGGCGAGGTGGCGGGCGAAGAGGCCGGCGAGCGTGGTCTTGCCGCTGCCGCCCTTGCCGACGAACGAGATCTTCACAGGTACGGGTCTCCCGGAATGTTGATGCACGGTCAATTGAATTGATAGTCATTTCCAATAACGTGGTCAAGGTTACCCACGAACCGGGCGTGTCGGGCGCTTCTTGGTAACCTGCGGCCCGTGCCGATCGCTCCCACCCCGGTCACCGCGCCCCAGCCGGACGACACCGCCCGCCCGGCCCCCGACCAGACCGCCCCGGCCGCCTCCGGCCGCCGTGCCGGGCTGCGGGCCGACCTGCTCCTCGCCGCCGTCGCGATCGGCCTGGCCGCGTTCGTGACCAGCGGCCTGTGGACCGACCTCGGCCGGCGGTCACTCGCCGCGAGCACCAGCGACCAGACGTTCTTCGAATGGCTGCTCGCCTACGGCCCGTACGCGCTCACCCACGGCCAGGACCCGCTCTTCGCCGACCTGCTCAACGTCCCGTACGGCGTCAACCTCGGGATGAACACCTCGATCACCGTGATCGCGATCCTCTTCGCCCCGGTGACCTGGTTGTTCGGCGCGACGGCCGCCTACGTCACGGTGCTCACCGGCAACCTGGCCGCCAGCGCCTTCGCCTGGTACTGGGTGCTCTCCCGGCACCTGGTCCGGTCCCGGCTCGCGGCAGCCGTCGGCGGCCTGCTCGCCGGGTTCGCCCCCGGCCTGGTGTCGCACGCCAACGGGCACCTCAACTGGACCGCCGGCTGGCTGGTGCCGCTCATCGTGTGGCAGGTGCTGCGGCTGCGCCAGCCCGGCCGCTGGCTGCGCAACGGCGTCGTCCTCGGCCTGCTGGTCGCCGCCGGCTTCTCCATCGCCGCCGAGGCCCTCTTCTTCACCGCCATCGCCTGCGGGATCTTCCTCGGCACCTGGGCGCCGTCGCGGGCCGTACGCGCCGAGGCCCGCGCCGCGCTGCCGCCCCTGCTGCGCGGGCTCGCCGTCACCGCCGTGACGTCCGCGGCCCTGCTCGCCTATCCGCTGTGGCTGCACTTCGCGGGGCCGCAGCGCTTCCACGGCACCGGGTACGACGCGGTCATCCACGCCGAGGACCTCGCCGGGTACGCGGCGTACCCGATCCGGTCGCTGGCCGGCGTGCTCGGCCTCGACACCGAACTGGCCGCCAACCCGACCGAGGAGAACTCGTTCCTCGGCGCCGGCCTGCTGGTCCTGGCCGTCGTCTGCTTCGTCACGCTGTGGCGGCGGGCCGACCCCGGACGGCGGGCCACCCTGCGGGCCCTCGCGGTCACCGGCGGGGTGTTCGCCGTGCTGTCGCTCGGCCCCAAGCTCAAGATCATGGGTACGGTCACCGAGATCCCGCTGCCGTACGCGCTGCTGGACGACGTACCGCTGTTCGACGCCGCGCTGCCCAGCCGGCTGGCGCTGGCGGTCGCGCCGATCTTCGCCGTACTGCTCGCCCTCACCGTCGACCGGCTCACCGGGCGACGGCCGGCCGTCGACACCGGCGCGAACGCCCCCGCCCCGGACGTGGACGCCCCCGCCACGGACGTCCCCGCCACGGCGGGCGGCGGGCGGTCCCGGGCGGTCACCACGGCGTGGATCGCCGGCTTCGCCGCCGCGCTGCTCCCGCTGACGCCGATGCCGCTGCTGACCGTCGACCGGCAACCGGTACCCGCGTTCATCACCTCCGGCGCGTGGCGCGACCACGTCTCCCCCGGCGGGGTGCTCGTGCCCGTCCCGCTGACCCTCGACATCACCCCGGACGCGCAGCGCTGGCAGGCGTACGCGCTGGCGCACCGGCAGGGCGAGTTCAGGCTGCCGAGCGGCTACTTCCTCGGCCCGGGCGGCCCGGACGGCCGGGGCCGGATCGGACCACTGCCCCGCTTCACCGACGGGCTGCTGCTGGAGGTGGCCCGGACCGGGAAGGTGCCGCCGATCGGCGCGGCCGAGCGGGCCGGCGTACGCGCCGACCTCGACTACTGGAACGCCGAGGCGGTGGTCCTGGCCGACCACGTGTTCGGCACCGCGTGGCCGGTACGGCAGGACGCGCTGCTGGAGCTGATGACCGAACTGCTCGGCCCGCCGGAACGCGTCGAGGACGTCTGGCTCTGGCAGCCGACCGATGACTGAGGCACCCGTGGGCGTCATCGACAAGCTCGCCTGGATCCGGGTCACGGGCGGCCGGATCCTGAGCACCCGCTCGTACGGCAGGGACACCTACTACCTGCCCGGCGGCAAGCGGGAGGCCGGCGAGTCCGACCACGAGGCCCTGAAACGCGAGGTCGCCGAGGAACTGCGGGTGGAGTTGGTCGACGGCACGATCGAACCGGCCGGGGTGTTCGAGGCGCAGGCCCATGGCCATCCGGACGGCGTGACGGTGCGGATGACGTGCTACCGGGCCGACTACCGGGGCACCCTGACGCCCGGGGCGGAGATCGAGGAGATCCGCTGGCTGACGTACGCCGGCCGGGAGCGGTCGTCCATGGTGGACAAACTGATCTTCGACTGGCTGCGCGGCCGGGGCGAGCTGTAGCCGGCCGGGCGACGGGCGGTCAGGCGTGGCCGCCGACGAAGCCGAGCACCGCGGCGGTGCCGACCAGGGCCAGCATCGTGAGGGCGACCCGCCGGAAGCGGCGCCGCAGGCCGGGCAGTTCGGCCGGCAGGGCGAAGACCCGGCGCGGCCAGCCCCGCCAGGACACCCACCAGAAGAGACCGCTGGCCCCGGCGAGCAGGACCGCCTTGACCGCGATCAGCAGCCAGCCGGCGGTGCTGATCCCGTCGGCGGCGGCCAGGCCGGTGAGCGCGATCCCGGACAGCCACAACACGGTGATCAACGCGAGCACCGGCCGCCGGTTGCCGTGGGCGAGGACCCGTTCGGCCTCCTCGATCCGCACCGGGTCGCCGTCGAACATCCGGCCGATCTTCGGCTGGAGCACGAACAGGCTGTAGCTCATGGCGCCCAGCCAGAGCGCGGTGACCCCGGCATGGACCAGCAGGAGCATGATCGTCAGCACGACCGCCAGGCTAGCCGCCCCGGTGACCGGTCTCACCGGCCCGCACGACCGGCGGCGGGACTACGCTGGCCTGGTGACCACCACAATCTCCGGCCTGACGGTCGTCGACGCCGGCGTCGTCGACTACCTGGCCGCCTGGGACGAGCAGCGCCGCCGCCACGAGGCCGTGGTGGCCGGCGAGGAGCCGGACACCGTGCTGCTGCTGGAGCACCCGAGCGTCTACACGGCCGGCAAGCGGACCGAGCCGTGGGACCGGCCGGTGGACGGCACGCCGGTCGTCGACGTCGACCGAGGCGGCAAGATCACCTGGCACGGTCCGGGGCAACTCGTCGGCTACCCGATCCTCCGCCTGCCCGACCCGGTCGACGTGGTCGCCTACGTACGGCGTACCGAGCAGTTGCTGATCGACGTGTGCGCCGAGTTCGGGCTGGCCACCGACCGGATCGAGGGCCGCAGCGGGGTGTGGGTGCCGCAGGACGACCGGGGTCCGGCCCGCAAGGTCGCCGCGATCGGCATTCGGGTGTCGCGGGGCGTGACCCAGCACGGGTTCTCGATCAACTGCGACTGCGACCTGACCGCCTTCGACCGGATCGTGCCGTGCGGCATCCGCGACGCGGGCGTCACCTCGCTGACCGCCGAGCTGGGCCGGCCGGTGACGGTCGCCGACGTACTCCCGGTGGTGCACCGCCACCTCCCCACCCTCCTGCCCTGACCGGCCCCGCTTCGCCCGGCCCCGGGCTTCGCCCCACGCCAAGATCCGCGTGATCAGGGAGTTCCAGCCCTGGCGCGCCGGAAAGCGTCCCTGATCACGCGGATCATGAGGATGGTTACGGGGTCAGGCGGTGGAGGTCGCGGGGGAAGGCCACCACCTCGCGTACGTTGGCGGCGCCGGTCAGCCTTGCCACGAAGCGTTCCAGGCCGATGGCGAAGCCGCCGTGCGGCGGGATCCCGTGCCGGAACGCGTCGACGTACGACGCGTACGGGCCGACCGACTCGCCCCGGGCGGCCAGCGCCGCGACGTAGTCGGCGTGCCGGTGCAGCCGCTGCCCGCCGGTGACCAGTTCGAGGCCGCGGAAGAGCAGGTCGAACCCGTTCGAGTACGCCGGCCGCGCCGGGTCCGGGTGGGTGTAGAACGGCCGCTTCGCCATCGGATAGCCGGTGACGAAAAGAAACTCCGACCCGTGCTCGGCGCGGGCCCACTCCCCCAGCGCCCGTTCGTGGGCCGGCGCTAGGTCGGGTTCGTCGGCGGGTGCCCCGGCGATCCGCAGCGCCTCGGTGAAGTGCACCGCCGGGATCTCGGCGGGCACCTCCGGCGCCGTGACGTCGAGCGTGGCGAGGGCGGGTCCGCACCGCTCGCCCACCGTCGCCAGCATCCCGGCCAGTACGTCGCGCAGCATCGCCATCACGTCGCGGTGGTCGGTTACGAAACCGAACTCGACGTCGAGCGAGGTGTACTGGGCCAGGTGCCGGACGGTGTCGTGCGGCTCGGCCCGGAAGACCGGCCCGACCTCGTAGACCCGTTCGAAGACGCCGACCATCAGTTGCTTGTAGAACTGCGGCGACTGGGCCAGGTAGGCCGGCCGGCCGAAGTAGTCGAGGGCGAAGACGTTGGCGCCGCTCTCGGTCGCCGAGCCGACGATCTTCGGGGTGTGCACCTCGACGAACCCCCGGCCGTCGAGTGTGGACCGGAAGCCGGCCGTCGCGGCGGCCGAGATCCGCAGCGCGGCGGCCCGGGTCGGGTGGCGCAGGGCCACCGGGGCGTGGTCGAGCTGGGTCGGCAGGGTCGCCGCCAGCGCCGGCCGGTACAGGTCGAACGGCGGCGGTACGGCGGGCGCGCCGAGCGGGCGTACCACCGGGTCCACGACCTCGACCCCGGCGGGCGCCGACGGGTTGGCGACCACCCGTCCGGTGATCTCGACGACCGTCTCCTCGGGCAGTTCCTCAAGCCGGGTACGGGTGTCCGGGGCGGTGACCACGACCTGGGCGAGCCCGGCGGCGTCGCGCAGGATCAGGAACGCGACCGACTTGAGCAGCCGCCGGCGGTGGATCCAGCCGGCGACGACGACCTGTTCGCCGATGTGGGCGGACAGTCGGGTGGAAAGGATGCGTTGCATTTCGGCACCTCCTTGCGTAATCGCAACGCGATCCCCAGGGAGGTGTGGGCGAGCGGGAACCTCGCGGTGCCACCACACCTTCGCCCCCGTCGGGGCGGGGGCCTCGTTCGTCGCCCGGTGACGTGGGCCAGTCCGGCGGGCTCTACTGGGCGCCGGGGCGCCGTTCTTCCCGCAGCTCGGGAGGGTCTTCACACCCCGTCCGGAGGTCGCCTTCACAGCTGCCGGCGGCTCTCTGGACTCCGGGGGCGAGGTGCTACTCGGCTCCGTCGTCGCTGTTGCCCACGACGTTAACAGCGACCGCCACCGGTTTTCGACGGCACGGGCTTTCGACGGCGCGGGTCCTCGGCGGCTCGGCTCTTCGGCAGCGCGGGTCTTCGGCAGCGCGGGGTGAGCGCCGTCACATCACGGCGTGACCCTCATCGCCCACCCTCCATCCCGTCCGGCCTGCGGCGTAGGCTCGTGAGGTGACCATCGCACCCGAGGGCCGGCGCATGTTGCGCATCGAGGCCCGTAACGCCGAGACCCCGATCGAGCGCAAGCCGCCATGGATCAAGGTCAAGGCGAAGATGGGCCCCGAATACACCGAGTTGCGCGGTCTGGTCGCCAAGGAAGGGTTGCACACGGTCTGCCAGGAGGCCGGCTGTCCCAACATCTACGAGTGCTGGGAAGACCGCGAGGCGACCTTCCTCATCGGCGGTGACCAGTGCACCCGCCGGTGCGACTTCTGCCAGATCGACACCGGCAAGCCGGCCGAGTTCGACGCCGACGAGCCGCGTCGGGTCGCCGAGTCGGTGGCCACGATGGGACTGCGCTACGCGACCGTCACCGGCGTCGCCCGCGACGACCTGCCCGACGGCGGAGCCTGGCTCTACGCCGAGACGGTCCGGCAGATCCACTCCCTCCAGGAGGGCTGCGGCGTCGAACTGCTCATCCCGGACTTCAACGGCGACCCCGACCAGCTCGCCGAGGTGTTCGCCGCCCGGCCCGAGGTGCTGGCCCACAACGTCGAGACGGTGCCGCGCATCTTCAAGCGGATCCGGCCGGCGTTCCGTTACGAGCGCTCGCTGGACGTCATCACGAAGGCCCGGGAAGCCGGCCTGGTCACCAAGTCCAACCTGATCCTCGGCATGGGCGAGGAGCGTGAAGAGGTGGTCCAGGCGCTGCGTGACCTGCACGCCGCGGGCTGCGAGCTGATCACCATCACGCAATACCTGCGGCCGACCCCCCGGCACCACCCGGTCGAGCGGTGGGTCAAGCCGGAGGAGTTCGTCGAACTGAGCGCCGAGGCCGAGGCGATCGGATTCGCCGGCGTGATGAGCGGCCCGCTGGTCCGTTCGTCCTACCGGGCCGGCCGGCTCTACCAGCAGGCCATTGACGCCCGCCAAGACTCGGAGCCGACTGGAGCTCTCTGACGGCGACGTCTTGTACCACACCGGCACTATTCGTCATGCTAGATTCCGGCGGGCACCCGGGCAGCCCGTCACACCCGCGCACGACCGCCGGACGTTGACGCGGGCCCCTTTCGGCGGCATCAAGCGTGACGGAAAGAAGCATGACGACTCCACCTCACACCGTGGTGATCGGCGCTGGCCCGGCCGGACTCACCGCAGCTTACGAGCTGACCAAGCGCTCGGCGCCCGTTCAGGTTTTCGAGGCCGACGACATCGTCGGCGGTATCAGCCGGACCGTTGAGCGCGACGGTTGGCGCTTCGACATCGGAGGGCACCGGTTCTTCACCAAGGTGCCGCAGGTCGAGGCGCTGTGGCACGAGATCCTGCCGGACGACGATTTCCTCATCCGGCCGCGGATGAGCCGCATCCACTACCGTGGCCGGCTGTTCGACTATCCGCTGAAGGCCAGCAACGCCCTGCGGAACCTGGGGATGGTCGAGGCGATCCGCTGCGTCGGCTCCTACCTCGCCGCCCGGATCTCCCCGCCGAAGGACCAGTCACACCTCGCCGGCTGGGTCACCGCCCGCTTCGGCGCGCGGCTCTACTCTCACTTCTTCAAGACGTACAACGAGAAGCTGTGGGGCGTGCCCGCCACCGAACTGTCGTCGGACTGGGCCGCCCAGCGGATCAAGAACCTCTCGCTGCTCAATGCCGTACTCAACTCGCTGATGCCCCGGCGCAACCAGACGGACATCACGAGCTTGATCGAGGAGTTCCAGTACCCGAAGTACGGCCCCGGAATGATGTGGGAACGGTGTGCCGAACACGTCGAGAAGCGCGGCGGTGCGGTCACCCTCAACACCGGGGTACGCACCGTCCACCGCGCTGACGGGCGGGCCGTCGCGGTGACCGTAGCCGGGCCCACCGGCGAGCAGCGGATCGACACCGATCACGTGATCTCGTCCATGCCGATCTCCGAACTGGTTCGGGCGATGGACCCACCGGCCCCGCCGGAGGTGCTGGCAGCCGCCGAGGCGTTGCGCTACCGCGACTTCCTCACCGTCGCACTGGTGGTGCCCCAGGAGTTCAGCTTCCCGGACAACTGGATCTACATCCACGCGCCCGAGGTGAAGGTCGGCCGCATCCAGAACTTCGGCTCGTGGTCGCCCTACCTGGTCCAGGACGGCCGCACCTGTCTCGGGCTGGAATACTTCCTCACCCTCGGCGACGAACTGTGGAACTCCTCCGACGAGGACCTGATCCGGCTCGGCACCACGGAGCTGGAGAAGCTCGGTCTCGTCCGGCCCGGGGCGGTGGAATCCGGGTACGTGGTGCGAATGCCGAAGGCATACCCTTTCTATGACTTCGCGTACGCCGAGAACGTCGACACGATTCGCCGCTGGCTGGAGCGGGACGTGCCCAACGTGCACCCGGTCGGCCGCAACGGTATGCACCGCTACAACAACGCCGACCATTCGATGATGACGGCGATGCTCACGGTGGAGAACATTCTCGACGGCGCCGACCACGACGTGTGGGAAATCAACGTCGAAGAGGAATACCACGAGGAGAAACGGCCCGGTGACCATGGCACCGGCCGCGCCGCTCCCGTTCTGCCCGTACAGGCGCCCGGAAACTGACCCGACTCGCCGGGTGACCGTCGGCAGCGTTCAAGCCGTACCCTGCCTCGGGCCACCGGCAACCGGCCAACCTGGTCGAGGTGGCAGTCGTCGCATCCGGCCGGATCCCGCATTGGGGCCGGCCGGACAGGCAGATCACCCGCGCCACGCTCGTGACCATGCTCGCGGCCGGCCGAGCCCGGAGCCGCGGATCGTGGCCACCGGGGCCGACCACTAGACTCCGTCGCATGGCAAAGCCCCAGGAGAAGGTCTCGTTCCGCACGCGGCTCAAGCAGATCGGGATGGTGTTCTCGTTCACCGCAAAGCGGGACCGGTGGTTCGTTCCGCTGGCCGCCGCGGCGGTGCTGTTGCCGCTCTCGCTCACCGTGGTCGCGGTCGTCTTCTGGGGCTGGCTGTGGCTGCCGATCGGCATCATGCTCGCCCTGCTCGGCCTGCTGATCGTGCTCAACCTGCGGTCCAACAAGGCGATGATGAACGCCGCCGAAGGGCAGCCGGGCGCGGCGGCGACGATCCTGGACAACATGCGGGGTGACTGGCGGGTGACGCCGGCGGTCAGCTCGACCACGCAGATGGACATGGTGCACCTGGTCATCGGCCGGCCGGGCGTCATCCTGCTCGCCGAGGGCAACGCGCAGCGCATCCGTGGCCTGCTCGGGCAGGAGAAGCGCCGGCTGGCCAAGGTGATCGGCACCGCGCCGCTCTACGACTACGTCATCGGTCAGGGTGAGAACGAGCTGCCGATCCGCAAGCTGCGGATGACGCTGATGCGGCTGCCCCGCAACCTCAGCGGCAAGGACGTCAACGCCCTCGACAAGCGGCTCAAGGCGCTGTCCGCCCGGCCGCAGATGCCCAAGGGCGCGATCCCGAAGAACATGCGACCGCCGAAGGGCGCCTTCCGCCAGAGCCGCGGCCGCTGACGCCACGCCCCGCGCAGAGGGCAGCGACGTTGATCGTCTGCTGTTCCGGCACCGACATCACGGCGTGTCGGGTGCCGGAACAGCAGACGATCATTGCTTTTCCGGGTGCCGGCGCCCCGGGCGGGGCATCGGCGTCCCGGCAAGCCCGGCGGGCAGCGCCGCACGGCTCAGCCGGCCACCGGAACTGGCGCGGCCAGCCGGACCACCCGGCCGGCCCAGACCGCCAGCAGGTCCTCGTCGTGGCTGACGGCGAGCACCCCCAGCCCCTCGTCGGCGGTGACCGCCCGGACCGCCTGCACCAGCCCGGCCGTGCTCGACGCGTCGAGCATCGCGGTCATCTCGTCGCAGATCAGGTAGCGGGGTCGCAGCACCAGGGCCCGGGCCAGGCAGGCCCGCTGCAACTGGCCGTCGCTGACCTCGTGTGGCAGCCGCCCGAGCAGGTCGGTGGTGAGGCCGACGAGTTCCGTCACCTCGGCCACCCGGGCGGCGTCGCCGCGCCCGGTCGCACGCAGCGGTTCGGCGACGACGTCCCGCAGGCACAGCCGGGGGTCGACGGACCGCCGCGGTGACTGGAAGACGACCCCGATCGCGGTCCGGGCGGCGCGCGGCGCGGCGTACCGGAACCGGCGTACTTCGGTGCCGTCGACGGTGACCGTGCCGGCCCAGGGGCGCTGGAGCAGGGCGAGCACCCGGACCAGGGTCGACTTGCCGCAGCCGCTCGGCCCGGCCAGGCCGACGATCTCCCCGGGCGCCACCTCGATGTCCGTTCCGGACAGGACGGGCCGGCCGCGCCGGTAGCCGGCGGTGATCCCCTTCGCGGTTAGCATGTCCCGTCTCCTCCGCCGTTGGTGGCCGCCGGTGCGCCGGACAGCACGGGTACCGCCGGTGCGCCGGACAGCACGGGTACCGCCGCGTCGACGCCGGGGCGGCAGGCGATCCGGCGGTCGCCGACCGGGCGGGCGGTCGGGTCTCCGGAGCAGTCGCCGGGCACCCGGGCGTGGAACGCGCACCCGGCCGGCAGCCGGGACAGCTCCGGCGGCTGCCCCGGGATCGGGGTCAGGCCGTTGCGGGGCAGCGCCGCCAGCAGCCCACGGGTGTAGTCGTGCCAGGGGTCGGCCAGCACCGCCGCCGCCGGACCGCTCTCGACCAGCCGGGACGCGTACATGACGGCCAGGTCGTCGGCGACGTCCTCGGCCGCGGCCAGGTCGTGGGTGATCAGCAGGACCGCCCTGCCCTGGCCGGCCAGGTCGCGAAGCGCGGCGGTGGTGTTGCGGACCAGCGGCCGGTCCAGGCCGGCGGTCGGCTCGTCGGCGAGCACCACCTCCGGTTCGCCGACCAGCGCGAACGCCAGTGCCGCCCGCTGCGCCATCCCACCGGACAGCTCGTGCGGGAAGCGGTCCAGGTCGGCCGGGGCCAGCCCGACCCGGACGGCCAGTTCGTCGCAGTGTGCCCGCAGGGCCGCCTTGTCGCGTACCCCGGTCAGGGTCCGGACCGTCTCGGCGAGCTGGCCGCGGACCCGGCGGACCGGCGTCAGGTGGGTCGCCGCGGACTGCGGCACCAGCGCGACCCGGCGGCCCCGGACCGATCCGGCCAGCACCCGTTCGGGGCAGCGCAGCAGGTCCAGCGGCGGTCCGCCGGCCGGGTCGGCCAGCTCCACCGTGCCGCGTACCTGGGCGTTGGCCGGCAGCAGGCCGAGGATCGCGGCGGCCAGCACCGACTTGCCGCACCCGCTCTCCCCGACCAGGGCCAGGACCCGACCGGGTACGAGGTCGAGGGTGACCCCGTTGACCGCCTGCACCACGGTCGGCGCGGCGCCCCGGCGGCGACCGTGGCCGACCAGGAACCGCACCGACAGGTCACGCAGCGCCAGCCCGGCGGTCGTGCCCCGTCCCTTCGTCGTCACAGCGCCAGCTCCGTCCTGCGGCGCGGGGTGAGCCGGTCGCGCCACGCGGCACCGCACGCCGCGACGCCCAGCGTTGCCACCACGAGCAGCGCCGACGGGAAGACCAGCGCCCACCAGCCGCCGAGCATCGTCGCCTCGCGGGCCTCGTCGAGCAGGATGCCGATGCTGGCGTCGTGCGGGGCCAGGCCGAGCCCGAGGAAGCTCAACGCGGTCTCGTGCCAGACCGCGTGCGGCAGCATCAGCACCGCGGCGAGGGCGGCCTGCGGTACGACGGCGGGCAGCAGGTGCCGGCGGGTGACCCGCCACCGCGACGCTCCCCCGCTGATGGCGGCGTCGACGAACTCGCGGTCGCGCAGCGACAGCACCTCGGCCCGGACGATCCGGGCGACCGACGTCCAGTGGGTGAGCGTGATCGAGATGATGACCGCGGGCAGCCCGCCGCCGTAGAGGGCGACGATGACGATGCCGAGCAGCAGGTGCGGTACGGCGTTGACGGTGTCGACCAGGCGCATCACGATCTGGTCGACGACCCCGCCGGCGACCCCGGACAGGGCGCCGACGAGCGTCCCGATCAACGTCGAGACGACCGCGCAGACAGCGGCGATCAGCAACGATACGCGCAGCCCGGCGGCGGAGCGGACCAGCAGGTCGCGGCCGGCCGGATCGGTGCCGAAGGGGTGCTCGGCCGACGGGGCGGACAGCCCGGCGGAGTAGTCGGTGATCCGCGGGTCGAAGTCGGCCAGCCAGGGCACGAGTACGGCGTACCCGATCAGGAGCGCCAGCAGGCCCAGGCCGACGGCGGGCCGCAGCCGCGCCCACCCGGCCCGGCCCGGTCCGCGGCGCCGGGGCATCCCGGCCCGGGGCCGGGCCGCGTCGATCCACCCGCCGCCGGCCGGTTCCTTGGCAGGGACCGGGTCGGCCGTGCGGGGCGCGTCGACCGTCGACGTGGAACCGGTTGGGAGCCGGCCTCCGCCGGCGGGGTGTTCCAGCTCGGCAACCCGGCCGTCGCCGGTGGCACGGGCGGTGTCGGTGGGGCTGGCGGTGTCGGTCAGGTCAGCCATCGGCGGCCACCCTCGGGTCGAGTAGCGCGTACGCCACGTCGGCGAGCAACGAGCCGACCAGCACCGCGACCGTGGACAGCAGGGTCAGGGCGGCCAGCAGCGGGAAGTCGACGGCGACCGCTGCGCGGACCACCGCCTGGGCGGCACCGGGCCAGGAGAAGACCTCCTCGACCAGCACCGCACCGGTGACGATCTCGGCGACCCGGGCGCCGAGCAGCGTCGTGAACGGCAGCAGCGCCGCCGGCAGCGCGTGCCGCAGCACCACCCGGGCCTCGGGCAGGCCACGGGCCCGGGCCCCGGCCACGTGGTCGTCGGCGAGCGCGGTCAGCAGCGACTGCCGTACGTGCAACAGCAGCACCGGGGTCTGCGACAGGCCGAGCACCAGCGCCGGCAGCACCAGGTGGCGGGCCACCTGGGCGAAGGTGACCGGTGCACCGGCGTCGGTGAGTCCGGCGACCGGCAGCCACGACAGCGCGACACCGAAGACGGCGATCGCGCCGAGCGCCACGACGAACGGCGGGATGCCCTCGATGGCGTGGCTGAACGCGGTCACCGCCCGGTCGACCCAGCCGCCCTGCCGCCACGCCGACCACACCCCGAGGACGAGGGCGGTCGACATGGCCATCAGGAGGGCGACGGCGACCAGCAGAATCGTCCACGGCAGCCGCTCGACGATGACGTCGACGACCGGCTGGCGCAGCGCGACCGAGGTGCCGAGGTCGCCGGTCAGCAGGTCACCGGCCCAGTGCAGGTAGCGCTGCGGCCACGGGTCGTCGAAGCCGAGCTGGGCGGCGAGCCGGGCCTGGTCGTCCGGGTCCATGGTCAGGTAGCGGTCGCCGAGGTAGGCCGACAGCGGATCGAACGGCGATGCCGCCGCCAGCGCGAAGATCGCCACCGAGACGAGCACCAGCACCGGTACGGCCAGCAGCGCCCGCCGCAGCACCAGCCGCGCGATGGGGGTCACGGTCACCGACCGGGCTTCCAGTCCCGCAGATTCCACCACGGCCCCCAGGAGACGCCGTGCGAGTGCGGCTCCAGCACCGGGCGGGTGCCGGTCCAGTCGCCGTCCTTCATGACGTACGTGTGGTCCAGGTAGGCGAGCATGACGTTCGACGGCGCCTTGATCAGTTCGGCCTGCATGTCCTGGTAGGCCCGGGTTCGCTCGGCCGGGTCGACGGACCGGCGGCCGGCGTCCAGCGCCGCGTCCACGGCCTCGTTGCGGTAGGCGCCCGGGTTACGGAACGGGTTGTTCGCGTCGTACTGCGCGTAGCTGGAGTGCAGCGTCGCGTAGACCTGGGTGTCCGGGTCGTACGGGTTGTCCCCGCCGCCGAGCAGGCCGGCGTCCTGCGGGATGCGGGGCCGGAACTGCGGCCGGTCGACGCCCTCGAGGTTGACCTCGATGCCGATCTTCTTCGCGTCGGAGGTGAACGCCAGGCTGAGGTCGCGGCGCAGGGTCTCGCTCGGGAAGTACATCAGGGTGAACGCGGCCCGCTGGCCGTCCTTGACCCGGATCCCGTCGGAGCCGGGCACCCAGCCGGCCGCGTCGAGGATCTGGCCGGCCCTGGCCTGGTCGAAGGCGAAGGTGGCCTGCGGGTTGTGGAACGTCCCGAGCGAATCCGGAATCGGGGTGTACGCCGGCTTGCCGTACCCGGCCAGGATGTTGTCGACCATGGCCTGGCGGTCGACGGCGTGGTTGAGGGCGAGCCGGATCGCCGGGTCGCCGGTCACCGGGTGGGCGGTGGGCAGGCTGACCGCCCGGAAGTCGGCGCTCGGGTGCGCGACGACCGAGAAGCCGTCCCGGTCGGCGAAGGTGGCGGCCAGCTTGGGTGGCAGCCACGCCCCGTCGAACTCGCCGGCGCCGGTGCGCTGGGTGCGGGTGTTGTCGTCGGCGGCGATCACGACGGTCAGCTTCTTCACCGCCGGCTCGCCACCCCAGTGGTCGGGGTTGGCGGTGAGCACCATCTCGCTGCCCTTGCGCCACGACTCCAGCTTGTACGCGCCGGTGCCGATCGGCTTCTCGTTGAGCGGCGACGCGTCGGCGGGGCCCGGGGTGGCGACCGACTCGGCCGGCACGATGCCGAGCATCAGCCGGCGGTCGAACGGCGCGTACGGGTATTTCAGGGTGAACCTGACCGTGGTGGCGTCGACCTTGTCGACCGCCTGGAGCATCTCGAAGGAGCCGGCCAGCGGGGATCCGGAGACGGGGTCGAGCACCGCCCGGTAGGTGGCCACCACGTCGTCGGCGTCGAAGGTGGAGCCGTCGTGGAAGGTGACGCCGGTGCGCAGGTTGACGGTCCACTCGCGGGCGTCGGCGCTGGGTTCCGGAAGCTGCGCGGCGAGTGCCGGCTCGATCGCGGGCAGCACCCCGGCCTGGTACGGCGCCGGCCGGACCAGGCCGTCGTAGATCTTGCTGTATCCGGTCTCGGAGTAGCCGGCGACCGGGTTGAGGGTGCTGTCCTCGTAGGCGTCGGCGAGCACGATGCCGGTCGCGGCGCCGGCGCCGTCCGGGGCGTCGGGGTTGCCGCAGCCGGCGGCGGCCAGCAGGCCGAGGGCGGTCAGGCCGCCCAGCGCGGCGCGCAGCGGTCGGCTCAGCGCGGAACTCATGCCGCCACCTCGATCCGGACGGTGCCGTCGTCTGCGGACCGGGGCCCGACTGCTCGCTCGCTCACGGTGTCCTCCAGGTGCGAACACGCCAGATGGTGATCAATGGTTGTTGCAAACTTAAGGCAACAGTACGGCGGAACGCCGTGGCGGACACCACATCCGGGACGGTCGGGGCGATGAAGACTCGGTGGCCGGCAGGCAACCGCCCGGCCGCCGGTCAGCGGAAGATCAACTCAGCGTAATCGCTGGTCAGGACCGTGATCGATCGGTCGTGTCGGCCGGCGATCGACCGTCGAGGGGCACGATCACCGAGCCGGTGAGCCGGTCGTGCAGACCGCGCCGCTGGCCGTCCATGATGAGTGCCGGCACGACCAGGACCAGCAGCAGACCGCGCAAAAGAGCCCGGAAGACGCCGATCCGGCCGCTGTCGGCGTACGAGACGCACCGGATCTTCGCCACCCACATGCCCGGGGTCTGCGCGAAGAGGCCGACGAAGAAGGCGTACACACCGACCAGGACGACGACCGGCGGCCAGCCGTCGCGGACCGGGTCGGCGAACAGGCTCGACACCGCGACGCAGGCGGCCCAGTCGACCATCAGGGCGGCGAAGCGGCGGGCCAGGCTCGGCGGCTCGAATCCGGTGCGGGGGGCGTCAAGTCTGGCCACGGAGAGTCAGGGTAACGGCGTCGATCCGGCGACCCGTCGGCGGCCGGCGCATCGGCAGCCTTCCTGGTCGTCGAGCGGCCTGAAGCGCCCCACTGCGGTATCGTCCGTTTGGCGGCCACATGGCGTCCGACCGGCGGAGATCACGCTCCGCGAGTGACGTAACACGGCAGAAACAAGAGGGACATGGTCGGGCAACCGCACCGCCATAGCGTCGCGACCAGCCTAGCCACACCGTGGACGCCAGGAGGACGTGTGTTCGCCAACCCAGAGGAACTGCTGCGATACCTCAAAGAAGAGGGCGTCAGGTTCGTCGACGTACGTTTCTGTGACCTGCCCGGGGTGATGCAGCACTTCAACCTGCCGGCGGAGTCGTTCGACGAGAGCGTATTCACCGACGGCCTCGCCTTCGACGGATCGTCGATCCGCGGATTCCAGGCGATCCACGAGTCGGACATGCTGCTCCTGCCGGACGTCGCCACCGCCTTCATCGACCCGTTCCGGGTGCAGAAGACGCTCGCCCTCAACTTCTTCATCCACGACCCGTTCACCCGGGAGCCGTACTCGCGCGACCCACGCAACGTGGCCAAGAAGGCGGAGGCCTACCTGGCGGCCAGCGGCATCGCCGACACCGCCTACTTCGGCCCCGAGGCCGAGTTCTACATCTTCGACTCGATCCGCCACGAGACCTCGGCCCACCAGGCGTTCTACTACATCGACTCGATCGAGGGCGCCTGGAACACCGGCCGCGAGGAAGAGGGCGGCAACCGCGGCTACAAGACCGCCTACAAGGGTGGCTACTTCCCGGTCCCGCCGGTCGACCACTACGCCGACCTGCGCGACAGCATCGTCCAGCGGCTGATCGACGCCGGCTACACCGTCGAGCGCTCGCACCACGAGGTCGGTACCGCCGGCCAGGCCGAGATCAACTACAAGTTCTCGACCCTGCTGCACGCCGCCGACCAGCTCCAGCTCTTCAAGTACATCGTGAAGAACGAGGCGTGGGCCGCCGGCAAGACCGCGACCTTCATGCCCAAGCCGCTCTTCGGCGACAACGGCTCCGGCATGCACACCCACCAGAGCCTCTGGCTCAACGGTGAGCCGCTGTTCTACGACGAGACCGGCTACGCCGGCCTGTCCGACATGGCCCGCTGGTACATCGGCGGCCTGCTGCACCACGCCCCGTCGCTGCTCGCCTTCACCAACCCGACCGTCAACTCCTACCGGCGCCTGGTGCCCGGCTACGAGGCCCCGGTCAACCTGGTCTACTCGCAGCGCAACCGCTCCGCCTGCACCCGCATCCCGGTCACCGGCAGCAACGCCAAGGCCAAGCGGGTCGAGTTCCGCGTGCCGGACCCGTCGGCCAACGTCTACCTCGCCTTCGCGGCGATGATGATGGCCGGCCTCGACGGCATCAAGAGCAAGATCGAGCCGCCGGAGCCGATCGACAAGGACCTCTACGACCTCCCGCCGGAGGAGTGGGGCAGCGTCAAGCAGGTTCCGGGCTCGCTGCCGGAGGTGCTCGACTCGCTGGAGGCCGACCACGACTTCCTGCTCGAGGGTGGCGTCTTCACCCCCGACCTGATCTCGACCTGGGTCGAGTGGAAGCGCATCAACGAGGTCGACCCGATCCGCCTGCGCCCGACCCCGCACGAGTTCGAGATGTACTACAACGTCTGACCCGCACCACCTGTCCGGCTGGGCCGGCGCAACCAGGTGGAGCGCTACCTCCAGTAGCCCTCCCGCGATCTTGCACATATCTCCCCCTTTCGCCTG
>NZ_JBFAKM010000012.1:172134-221608 GCF_040655695.1 Polymorphospora sp. NPDC050346
TTTTGGTTTTTTAATAAACCGTCTCCCCCCCCCCACCTGGCGGGCGGGGCCGGTCCCGCGTACGCGGGACCGGCCCAGCCGTTTCCACACGGCTCGCCGGCGGGGCGGCACTCGCCGTGGCCGGGCCGCCGCTTCCGCGTACGCCGGGCCGCCGTTCCCGGGTACACAGGCCGCCGCTCCCGTTTACCCGGGCCGCCGTTCCCGCGTACGCGGGCCGCCGCTTCCGTTTACCCAGGGCCGCCGCTTCCGCGTACGCGGGCCGCCGCTTCCGCGCGTGGACCCGGCCCGCCGTTTGCGTGCATGGGCGGCCCGGCCCGCCGTCTCCGGGCACGCGGGCCGGCCCGCCCTCTCCGCAAGGGCGGCCCGACCACCTCCCCTGTCGGGGGCGCTTGCCGCCGGTTGATCGTCTGCTGTTCAGACACACCGATGCCGGCGTGTCGAACGTCTGAGCCGCAGACGATCAAGACAAGCGAATTCCAGCCTTCAGAAGGCGGAGCTACTGCTGTCACGCCTCACAGCGAATTCGGCGTATCCACAGCGAATTCGCTGTGAGCCCCAACAGCAACCGCCCCGGCCACCGAGAGGGCCGGGCATCTCCCCGCCTCCCCTCCCCTCCCCGAACCGTCCCGTTGATCAAGGAGAAGTCCCGCGACATAGCACTACAGAACGGGCACACCTTCTCCTTGATCAACGCGGCCAAGGCGGGGCACGGCGACCGAGGCGAGGCGGGCGGGGCGGAGGCGCGGGCGGGGCGGAGGCGCGGGCGGGGCGAGGGCCAGGCATGAGTTTGGTGGCGGTATATCTTTGTCACCGTTATATTGTGTGCCATGTCGACACCGTTGCGGGAACCCACGTTCCTGATCCTCACGGCGCTCGCGGGCGGCCCCATGCACGGTTACGGGATCATCGGCGAGGTCGCCGAACTGTCCGGCGGCCGGCTGGCGATGCGCCCCGGCACGCTGTACGGCGCGCTCGACCGCCTCACCGACGAGGGCCTCGTCGCGGCCGACCGCGAGGAGGTGGTCGACGGGCGGCTGCGCCGCTACTACCGGCTCACCGACGCCGGTGGCGAGACCCTGGCCGCCGAGACCGAGCGCCTGCGCCGCAACGTCGAGGCCGCCGCCGCCCGGCTGCGCGACCGGGCCGCCGGGCGCCGGTCCGCGCCGGGGCCGGCCGCCACCGCCAACCCGCTCGCCACCGGAGGTCTCGCGTGAGCGACCGGACGCGACTGGAACGCCGCTACCGCCGGCTGCTGTGGGCGTACCCGAAGGACTACCGGGCGCGGCGCGGTGACGAGATCGTCGGGACGTACCTGGAACTGGCCGGCGCCGACCGGCGGCGGCCGTCGCCCGCCGACGCCGTGGACCTGCTGCGCGGCGGGCTGCGCCAGCACCTGCGGGCGGCCGGCCCGGATGTCGTCGCCGGCGCCCACCTCGCCGCCGTCCTCGCGCTGGGCACCGCGGTGGCGTTGGCCGCCATCTGGCTCGTGTACTTCGAGCTCGGGCCACGCGAGCCGCTGCCGATCCCGTTGCAGTTCGGCCCGTTCTGGAGCCTCGGCGCGGTGCCGTGGATCGCCTGGCTCGCCGTCGGCCTGGTCGCCGTGGTGGCACCCCGGCGCTGGGTCCGGATCGGGATCGGTGCCGCGATCGTGCTCACCGGCGCGGTCGTTCCGGCGAGCGTGCTCACCGCGACGATCCGGCCGCCGCTGTTCGTGCTGCTGCCGCAGATCGCGCTCGGGCTGGTCGCGCTCGCCCTGCCGGCACGTCCGACCGCCGTCGCGCGGGTGGTCCCGCTCGCGGGTGCGGTCCTGTTCGGCGCGCTGCCCGCGGCCCTCGGGGTCTACCGCCCGTTCGCCCCGCTCACCTACTGGAACCACTTTGACGTTCCGGCGGGTGCCGCGCTCCTGCTCGGCGTGGTGGCGGTGCTCGCCGCCGTCACCGGTGGCGTGCTGGGTGGCGGCGGCGCGGCGCGCGGAGGTGGGGTCTGGACGATGCTGATGCTGGCTCCGCCGGTCGGGCTGCTCGCCACCCAGTCGCTGGCGACCACATACCTGACCCCGTCCGGCCAGTTCAACGCGTCGTCGACGGCGCTGCTCGCCGTCTCGGTCGCGGTCACGGTGCTGACCACCGGCGTACTCGGGCTCGCCCTCGTGCTGCGCACCCGCCGCCACGGCCACCGCCCGGCTCCGCCCGCGCCCCGCTGACTCAAGGCCGTGAGCTGGCCGACCGCCGTGACCGGCGGCCGGCCGGCGGAGCGACCCGCTACCGGTCGCCCGCTTCGGGGCCGTGCGCGGGTACGGGAGCCGGGGCGGTGGACCGGGGGGCGGTGCGCCACCAGCGCCAGACCCGGATCCCGACCAGCACCACCAGGATCGCCATCAGCGGGGCGCCGGGGAACTTGGTGTAGCGGGGCAGGCCGGTCCCGTCGGGCAGGACCAGGAAGCAGGCGACCGCGCACACGCCGACGAACCAGCGCAGCCGGGTCGTGGTCGCCGCGACCAGGGCCAGCGGCCAGGTGAGATACCACGGGTGGAAGACCGGCGACAGTGCCACCGTGGCGACCAGCGCGATCGCGGCGGCGGTCAGCGGATCCCGCCCGAGGTCGCCGCCGGCCGCCGGCACCGCCGTCCCGTCGGTCCCGGCGGCATCCGCCGCCCCGGTGCCGCCCGCGCCGGACGTACCCGCCTCGTCCCGGGACGGCCCGCCGGGCGCGACCGCCGGACGCGACCGCCACCACAGGGCGACCAGGAACACCAGCAGCACCAGCATGCCGACCAGCCGGGCGGCCGGTATCGCGTCGAAGTGCCCGCCGAAGAGGCGGGGCACGTAGCTGATGGTCTGCCCGACGGCCGTCGGCGGGGAACTCCACTGGATCGTGTCGCCGCTGCTGGACAGCCCGGCGATCCAGCCGAACCCGCGGCCGGCGACCAGGGTGACGGCGACCATCGCGCCGAGCGCGCCGGCGACCACGACGCCGCCGTACCGGACCAGGTCCCGCCACCGGAAGGCGGCCGGCAGGGCGAGTAGGGCGGCGAACGGCACGACGACGCCGGCGGTGGCCTTGACCGCGACGGCGAGTCCGAGCAGTGCCCCGGCGCCCACCATCGCCCAGGCCCGGCCGGGCCGGGTGACGAGCAGGGCGAGGCCGGCGAGGACGAGTCCGATCATCAGCGCGTCGTTGTGTGCCCCGGAGACCAGGTGGATCGCGACGAGCGGGCAGGCCAGCCCGATCCACAGGGCCCGACCGGCGGGTACGCCGCAGCGCCGGGCCAGGACCGGCAGGGTGGCCGCGGTGAGCCCCACCCCGAGTACGGCGATCACCCGGAACGTGGCGATGATCGTGGTGAGGTTGTCGGTGGCGGCGACGACCCCGCCGGCGATCAGGACGAAGAGCGGGCCGTACGGGGCGGGGGTGTCCCGCCAGATCCGGGAGATCGAGTCGAGCCAGGGGCAGGGCAGGGCGGAGACCCCCTGCTCGTACGGGTTGAACCCGGCCGCGTACGTGGCGCCCTGGCAGGCGTACGCGTAGACGTCGCGGCTGGCCAGCGGTGGCGCGAACAGCAGCGGCAGCAGCCACAGTCCGGTGGTGACCAGCGCCCAGCGGGTCGACCGCACCGCGTCGCGGGCGGCCCACCAGGCGCCGGTCATCAGCGCGGTGCCGACCAGCCAGCAGGCGATGATCAGCGGGCCGTTCTCCCCGCGCAGGATCTTCAGCGGGGTGACGCCGATCTCGAGTTCGACGAGCGCGCCGCCGAGGTAGGCGGCGACGGCCAGCAGCACCGCCCCGGCGAAGCCGGCGTACCGGACGATTGTCAGCCGTTGCACGCCGCTCATCGTGTCACGGCCGGGGCGGGCAGGTCGGGCCTGTCCGCCAGGCTCCGGTGATCCGGTAGCGGCCGGGTTCGGCGGCCCGCAGGAGGGTCCAGCCGTCGCCGGACGGGGTGAGGCAGCCGGCCGGGCCGTCGACGGTGAGCCAGCGCGACCAGCGGACCCGGACGAGCGCGTCCCCGGCGGCCGGCACGTCGATCTCGACGGCGCGGTCGTCGGCGTCCACCAGCACCGCGCCGTCCACGATGGACGGGGTGGCGGCGACGGCGTACAGGGTCCAGTCGCCGCCCCGCCACACCGGCGTCAGGTACGGCGGTCCGGCGCGGACGACCTCGGCCTCGCGCCGGCCGACCCACGAGGTGGGGGCGCCGGCCAGCGCCACGTACGCGACGCCGTTGTCGCGCAGCCAGCGCCCGTAGGAGTCGGTGTCGACCGAGCCGTCGAAGAACAGCGGGTGGTGCGCGATGTCGGCCTGGCGCAGCCAGCCCCGGGCCAGCGGCGCGTGCGGGGGCACGTACGCCGCCTCCCAGTAGTTGCCGGTCGGCACCACCTCGACCCGGCCGGGCGGCCGGCGGTCGAGTTCGTCGAGCAGCGGCCGGAAGTAGGCCGGCGACGCGGTCGGGTCCCCGGCGGCGCGCAGGTCGGCGGTCGACACCGGCGGCTGCACGAGGGCCACCGCGACCAGCAGCAGGCCCAGCGCCCCGGCGGCCAGCGGCCGGCGCAGCCGGGCGGCCCCCGGCACGACGGCATACCCGGCCAGCAGCGGGAGGGTGAACATCACGGCGAGCCGGGTGGCGTTCAGCCCGACCGGGGTGTGCACCAGGTAGGCGGTGACGACCCCGCCGGCCGACAGCAGGGCGCCGGCCCGCACGGCACGGTGTGGCACGAGCAGCGCCACGGCCAGGCTCGCCACGGCGGCCCGGGCGGTGTCGAGGAAGCTGATGTTCATCCAGCCGCCGGAGCCGAAGAGGGCCGCCAGCCCGAGCACCGGTACGGCCGCCCCGGCCGCCACCGCCGCCCCGGCGAGCCGGCGCCGTGGGTCGGTCAGGGCGAGCGCGACCCCGGCCAGCCCGACGAACAGCCCGGCGACCGGGCTCGCCGCCCCGGCCAGCAGCGCGGCGACCACCGCCGCCACGGGTCCGGCCCGGCGCCGCCGCGACGTGAGCGCGAGGATCGCGAGCAGGCCGAACGCGATGCCGACGGCGTACGTCACCCGGCCGGAGACCAGGTTGCCGAACAGGCACACCGCCCCCAGCACCCCGCCCAGCAGTGGCCGGCGGGCGGCGGTGCGGACCAGGATCAGGGCCAGGACGAGCGCGGAGCCGGCGGCGGCCAGCGCCCCGACCAGCCGGGGGCCGAGCGTGCCGCCGCCCAGCCAGGCCATCAGCGGCGGGCTGACCAGGCTGTAGCCGGGCGGGGCCACGCCGCCGTACCAGCCGAGGTCGAGGGGGGCGAAGCCGTGCCGCTCGAAGAAGCCGGCGCGGGCGACCTGTGCGGACAGGTCGCTGCCGAGCGGCGGCGCGGCCAGGAACGCCGCCGTCAGGACGGCGGCGGTGACCAGCGTCGCGCCGACCGCGCGACGGGCACCGGGTGCCGTCCCGGAGGGGCGGCGGCCGGCGCGCGGCGGGCCGGCCGGTCGGCCGGCGGCGCGCGGCGGGTGCCGGTCAGGCATCGAGTACGCGCTGGACGGCCGCCCGCGACCGGCGGGCGGCGCGCAGGTAGTCGTCGAGGAACTCGCCGGGGTCGTCGCCGCCGAGCAGTTGCACCACGCCGGCCAGCTCGGTGCCGTGCCGGGGCAGCTGGTCGCTGGGCCGGCCGCGGACCAGGGTCAGCGCGTTGCGAACCCGGGCGGCGGCGGTCCAGCCGGCGGCCATCGCCACCGCGTCGGCCGGGTCGACCAGTTCGGCGTCGCGGGCGGCGGCCAGCGCGTCGAGGGTACGGGTGCCGCGCAGCCGCTCGATCCGGCCGCCGTGGCGCAACTGGAGGAGCTGTACCGCCCACTCGACGTCGGCGAGCCCGCCCCGGCCGAGCTTGGTGTGGGTGGCCGGGTCGGCGCCGCGGGGCAGCCGTTCGCTCTCCACCCGGGCCTTGATCCGGCGGATCTCGGTGACCTGTTCGCGGGTCAGGCCGGCGGTCGGGTAGCGGATCGGGTCGACCAGTTCGGCGAAGCGGGCACCGAGGTCGGCGTCGCCGGCGACGAACCGGGCCCGTAGCAGCGCCTGCGCCTCCCACACCTTCGACCAGCGGGCGTAGTACTGGGCGTACGCGGCGAGGCTGCGCACCAGCGGCCCCTGCCGGCCCTCGGGACGCAGGTCGGCGTCGACGCCGAGCGGCGGGTCGGGGGCGGGCATGGCCAGCAGCCGGCGCAGTTCCTCGGCGACGGCGCGGGCGGCGGTGCTGGCGGCGTCGTCGGGCACGCCGGGCGGCGGTTCGTAGACGAACAGCACGTCGGCGTCGGACGGGTAGCTCATCTCGTAGCCGCCGAGCCGGCCCATGCCGATCACGGCGAACCGCAGTCCGGGCATCGGCGGCTGGGCGGCGAGCGCGGCCCGCAGGGCGGCGGCGAGGGTGGCCTCGGCGACGCCGGTGAGCGCGACGCCGATGCCGGTGACGTCGACCGGCCGCTCGGGGGCGAGCGCGCCGGTCCGGCTGAGTACGTCGGCACAGGCGAGCCGGACGAGTTCCCGCCGGCGCAGGGCCCGTACGGCGGTGATGGCCTGGACCGGATCGGGTTTCTCGGTGCCGGTGACGTGCCGGGACGCGGCGGCGGTGAAGCCCTCGCGCAGGGTGTCGGCGGATCGGGGGGTGAGTTCGGCGTCGTCGGCGAGCAGCCGCAGCGCCTCCGGGTCGCGGGCGAGCAGGTCGGCGGCGTAGCGGGACAGGCCGAGCACCCGGGCCAGCCGGCCGGCGACGGGACCGCCGTCGCGCAGCAGGCGCAGGTACCAGGGGGTGCCGCCGAGCTTGTCGGAGACCTGCCGGTAGCTGAGCAGGCCGCGGTCGGGTTCGGGGGCGTCGGCGAACTCCGGCAGCAGCACCGGCAGCAGGGTGCGCTGGATGGCGGCCGTCCGGGTCACCCCGCCGGTCAGCGCCTCGATGTGCTTCAGTGCCCGGGCCGGGTCGCCGAAGCCGAGCACCTCCAGCCGCTGGCGGGCGGACTCGGGCGTCATCCGCAGTTCGTCGGCCGGCACCCGGGCGACGGCCTCCAGCAGCGGACGGTAGAGCAGTTTGGCGTGCAGCCGGCGGACCTCGGTGGCGTGGCTGATCCAGTCGGCGCGGAACGCCTCGACGGCGCTGGTGCCCGGGTTGGCGACGTAGCCGAGGGCGTGGGCGAGCCAGCGCAGCGCGGCCGGGTCGTCGGGCACGGTGTGGGTGCGGCGCAGTCCCTGGAGTTGCAGCCGGTGCTCGACGGAGCGCAGGAACCGGTAGCCGCGCAGCAGCGCCTCGCCGTCGGCGCGGCCGACGTAGCCACCGGCGACCAGGGCGCGCAGGGCCGGCAGCGTGCCGGTGACCCGTAACGTCTCGTCGACCCGGCCGTGCACGAGTTGCAGGAGCTGTACGGCGAACTCGATGTCGCGCAGCCCGCCCGGCCCGCGTTTGATCTCGCGTTCCAGCTCGCGGGGCGGGATGTTGTCGATGATCTTCCGGCGCATGGCGCGTACGTCGGTGACCGCCTCGGGGCGTTCGGCGGCGTGCCAGACGAGCGGGGCGAGCTGGTCGATCCACGCCTTGGCGAGTTCGGTGTCGCCGGCGGCCGGCCGGGCCTTGAGCAGGGCCTGGAACTCCCAGGTGCGGGCCCAGCGGTGGTAGTAGGCCAGATGGCTGGCCAGGGTGCGGACCAGCGGCCCGCGGCTGCCCTCGGGCCGCAGGGCGGCGTCGACCGGCCAGGCGACCAGCCCGCAGATGTGGATCAGCCGGGTTGCGACGGCGGTGGCGGCGGGCAGGTCGTCGTCCTCGGCCGCCACGAAGATCACGTCGACGTCGGAGACGTAGTTGAGTTCGCAGCCGCCGGACTTGCCCATCGACACCACGGCGAGCCGGGGCTGCGGGGTGCCGGCCGGCAGTTCGGCGACCGCGATCCGGTAGGCCGCGGCCAGGGTCGCGTCGGCCAGCTCGGACAGCGCGGCCATGGTCTGTTCCAGGCCGCGCCCGCCGGTCAGGTCGGCCGCCGCGATCCGCAGCAGGGCCCGCCGGTAGGCCCGCCGCAGCCCCGGCACGGCCGCCTTGCCGACGGCGGGTCCGCTCGCCGGGGCGTCGCCGGCCGGAGGCGGCTCGGGTTCGAGCCGGCCGTCGGCGGGCGGGGCCGCGCCGTCGGCCCCGGTGACCAGGACGTGCCACTGGTCGGGGTTGGCCACCAGGTGGTCGCCGAGCGCCGACGAGGCACCGAGTACGGCGATCAGCCGGCGGCGCAGCCCCTGGTCGGCGTGCAGCGCGTCGACGACCCCCGGCCCGTCCGGGGCGGTGCGGCGCTCGGACTCGACGAGCCGGTGCAGCTGGCGCAGGGCCAGGTCGGGATCGGCGGCCCGGGACAGCGCGGCGAGCAGTTCGGCGGCCGCCCCGTCGGTGGGCTCGTGGGTGGCCGGGTTCCACAGGCCGAGCCCGTCCGGGCCGAGCAGGTCGGCGGCGGCCGTACCGGGGCGGGTGGCGGGTCCCCCGGCGCCGCCGAAGCCGTAGCGGGCGAGCCGGGCCTGTGCACTGGTGGGTCTGGTCATCGGCGGCGCTAGTGCCCCAGCAGCGGCAGGTTGCGGCCGGGGCGCGGTACGTCGAGTTCGCCGCGGGCCAGGGCGGCGAACCGGGCGGCGAACGGCTGCCACACCTCCTCGACGTCGACCATGATCGCGTCGCAGGCGGCGACGACGACCTCCGGGTCGTACCCGAGTTCGGCGAGGGTCTCCGAGTCGGTGGCCCACTGCGCGATCATGGCGGTGTCGCACTCGATGTGGAACTGGATGCCCCAGGCCCGGTCGCCCATCCGGAACGCCTGGTGCGGGTAGCGGGTCGACGCGGCGAGCAGCACCGCGTTACGGGGCAGCTCGGTGACCTCGTCGCGGTGCCACTGGAACACGTCGGGGATCAGCGGCACGTAGCGGAAGAGCGGGTCGGTCTCGGCGGCGTCCCGCTTGCCGACGACCGCCGGGCCGACCTCGGGCCCGGCGGCGCTGCGCTCGGCGGTGCCGGCGTGGGCGGTGGCGAGCAGCTGGGCGCCCAGGCAGATGCCGAGGGTCGGCACCGAGTGGCGGACCGCCTTGCGCAGCAGCCCCTCCAGGGCCGGGAACCAGGGGGCGCCGGGTGTGCCGTCGGGCGCGGGGTAGGGCGCCTGCGCGCCGCCGAGGACCACGAACGCGTCGTATCCGTCGAGGTCGGCCGGCAGTTCCTCACCGGCGTGCGCGCGTACGACCCGCAGGTCCAGCCCGGCTTCGGTGAGCCACTCGCCGAGTCGGCGGAGGTCGTCGGTCGGATCGTTCTCGATTACGAGCGCGGTTGCCACGCACCCGAGGCTATCGGGTGGCCGGCGGGGGCCACCGCCCCGCCTCGCGGTGCGCGGGCCGACGGGTGGGCCTGCCCGCTCAGCGGGACGAGTGGGTCGGCAGCAGCGGGGTGACGCCGGTCAGCTCCTCGGAGACCTGCCACAGGCGGGTGGCCAGCCCGGCGTCGGTGCCGGGGCGGCGGACCGCCTCGACGGTGGGGGCGACCTTGCGCAAGGTCGGACCGGTGCCGATGACCGCTCCGGTCGGGGCGTCCGGTGCGGTGGCGGCGTACAGGATCGGCACCGCGCCATCGGCGACGGGCCGGCCGATCACCCGGGCGACGGACTTGGCCAGGCCGACGAGGGCGGGCGGCCCCTGTTCGATGAACGCCGTACGGGCCATCCCGGGGTGGGCGAGCAGGCTGCGGACCGGTGACCCGGCGGCGCGCAGCCGGCGGTCGAGTTCGAGGCCGAACAGGACGTTGGCCAGCTTGGTGTTGATGTAGGCGCGGCCCGGGGAGAATCGCCGCTCGCCGGTCAGGTCGTCGAACGGGATCGTGCCGAGCGGGTAGAGGCCCGAGGTGACGGTGACCACCCGCGGGTCGGGTCCGGTCAGCGCGTCGAGCAGCAGCCCGGTCAGCGCGAAGTGGCCGAGGTGGTTGGTGGCGAACTGCCGCTCGTGCCCCTGCGGGCTCAACCGTCGGGGCAGGTTGCCGATCCCGGCGTTGTTGACCAGGACGTGCCCGCCGCCGTCGGCGACGATCCCGGCCGCGAAGTCGCGTACCGAGTCGAGGTCGACCAGGTCGAGGTGGCGTACCTCGATCCGGTCGGCGGCCGGCAGCGCGGCCCGGGCCCGCTCCCCCTTGGCGACGTCGCGCACGGCCATGACGACGCGGGCGCCGCGCCGGGCCAGCTCACCGGTCATGTGCAGGCCGAGGCCGCTGCTCGCGCCGGTGATCAGGACGGTACGCCCGGACTGGTCGGGGATGTCGGCGGCGGTCCAGCGCCGGCGGGGTGATGACTCGGGCATGTCGGAAGGCTCCCGTTCTGGCCCCGGGTGGGGCCGACCGTCGAACGAAGCGGATTGGCTATCCGGTTCACCGTAGCATAAACGGATAGCCAATCCGCTAATGTCGGCCGGTTCCGGTAGCCTGACCCCGTGCCCGGGTCAGACTCCCCGCCGCGCGCCGACGCGGCCCGCAACCGCGAGCGGCTGCTGCACGCCGCCGGGCAGGCGCTGGCCGAAGGCGACCGGTCGCTGCAACTCAACGACATCGCCCGGCGGGCGGGCGTCGGCGTCGGGACCGCCTACCGCCACTTCCCCACGCCGCGGGCGCTGCTGGAGACGCTCGTGCAGGCCCAACTGGACGACGTGCTCGACCAGGCCCGGCGGGAACTGGCCGCCGCCGACCCGTGGACCGGCCTGACCCGGCTGCTCACCACCGGGATCGCCCTGATGGTCACCGACCCCGGGTTCGCCGACGTGGTGGCCGCCGGCACCGACACGCTCCCGCGCACCGGCCAGCTCAAACACGAGTTGTACGGCACCGTCGACCAGCTTCTCCGGCGGGTCCGCGACGCCGGTGCCCTGCGGCCCGGGGTGGACGGCGACGACATCCTGCGGCTGATGTGCGGCGTCTCCTACGCGGCCCGCCTCGCCGGCGACACCGGCGGTCCGGCGGGGCTGCTCGGGCCCGCGCAACCGGCCGGGCCGGCGGCCGCCGACCTGACGGCGGTCGGCGAGTTGGCCGGCCGCTACGCGGGCTGGCTGCTCGACGGCCTCCGCGCGCCGTAGCCGGCGGGCCCACCGGGCGGCGCCACCGCCGGCCGGACGCCGCGGGCGTGCTCAGGCGATGCAGGCGCAGACGATGAGCGCGGCGCCGAAGTGCGAGGCGGCGCTGACCCGGGCCGCCGGGTGCGGTTCGGTGGCGGCGATGATCTCCCCCAGCTTGCCGGGGGTGAGCCAGTCGAGCACGAAGAAGCCCAACGCCATGATCACGATGCCGACGGCACCGAAGATCAGCGTCGAGACCAGGCCCTTGGTGAACGAGTCGTAGCTGGTCAGGATCGCGGTGAAGACGATGCCGGCGATGCCGAGCTGGTTGGCGGCCAGCAGCAGCGCGGCGTTGCCGCTGCGCCGTACCCAGATGAGGTCGCGCAGCCGGCCGGGGGTGAGCAGGTCGACCAGCAGGAACCCGACCGCCATCAGGCCGATTCCGACCGCGCCGTAGACCAGGCTCTGCCACGCTCCGGTGAGCAGGTCCGCGTACACCGATCCACCTCCAGCCCCGGCGTCACGTTCGGTACGGACGCGGCGTGATCCGCACGATAGCCGACGGACGACATTCTCGCGATCTTGCGGTTCTCTCCCCCTTTCGTCCGCTATGGGAGGCGACAAGTGCAAGATCGCGGGGTGGGTCGCTAGGCTGCGCTGCCGTGAGTCGAGAAGCCGTACGCCCGGCCGCCCTGCGCCCCGGTGACACCGTCATGCTGGTGTCGCCGTCCGGGCCGACCCGCCCCGAACGGGTCGCCCGCGGCATCGAACTGCTGACCGGCTGGGGCCTGCGCCCCGTGCTGGCCCCCAACGCGTACGCCCGACAGGGCTACCTGGCCGGCGGCGACGAACTGCGCGCCGCCGACCTCAACGCCGCGTTCGCCGACCCGCTGGTCCGCGGTGTGCTCTGCACCCGGGGCGGGTACGGCGCGCAGCGCGTCGTCGACCTGGTCGACATGGCCGCCGTACGGGCCGACCCGAAGGTGGTCGCCGGCTTCTCCGACATCACCGCCCTGCAGTTCGCGCTCTGGCGCGGCGCCCGGCTGGCCACCGTGCACGGCCCGGGCGCGGCCTGGCTCGACGAGCGCACCCCGGCGGCGTCGGCGGAATCCCTGCGCCGGGCCCTGATGACCACGGACGAGATCGTGGTCGCCCGGATCGACACCGAGGAGACCGCGGCCGTACGGGCCGGTGCCGCACCCGCGACCGGGCCGCTGATCGGCGGCAACCTGTGCCTGGTCGTCTCCTCGGTCGGCACCCCGGACATGCCCGACCTGACCGGCGCGATCCTGCTGATCGAGGACGTGGAGGAGCCGCCGTACAAGGTGGACCGGATGCTGACCCACCTGCGCCGCGCCGGGGTCCTGGACCGGGTCGCCGGGGTGGCGGTGGGACAGTTCACCAACTGCCGCGACGGCTGGCAGGTCGACGTGGCCGACGTGCTGGCCGAGCGGCTCGGCGACCTCGGCGTGCCGGTGCTCGGCGGCCTGCCGGTCGGGCACGGCGTCGGCCAGGTCACCGTGCCGCTCGGCGTGCCGGCGACCCTGGACCCGGCCGCCGGCACGCTGACCGTGCGCCCGGCGGTCCGCTGACCACGGCCACGGCCACGGCCACGGCCACGGCCACGGGACCGGGACCGGGACCGGGTCAGCCGAGCCCGTGCCGGGTCGCGTAGCCGGCCGCCTCGGTCCGGTTCCGGGCGCCGATCTTCGCGAACGCGTTGTTGATGTGGGTCTTCACCGTCGTCTCGGCGACGAACAGGGCCGCCGCGATCTCGGCGTTGGTCCGCCCCAGGGCGATCTGGCCGAGCACCTCGGCCTCGCGCTGGGTCAGGCCGTCCGGCAACCGGTCGCGCGGCTGCGGCGCCGGCCGGTTCATCGCGTCGGCGAGCCGGGCGGAGACCACCGGGTCGAACATGGAGTGGCCGGCGACCGCCGCCCGCAGCGCCATGCCGATCTCGGCCCGTCCGGCGTCCTTGGTCAGATAGCCCCGGGCCCCGGCGGCGAGCGCGCCGGCGATCGACTCCTCGTCGGCGTACGTGGTCAGCACCACGACCGCGACGTCCGGGAACCGGTCCCGGACCTGGCCGGTGGCGGCGATCCCGTCGAGTACGGGCATCCGCAGGTCCATCAGGACCACGTCCGGTCGCCGCTCGGCGATCAGGTCGAGGGCCCGGGCGCCGTCGCCTGCGGCGCCGACGACGGTGACCCCGTCGGTGAGTTCGAGCAGGGCGGTCAGTCCCTCCCGGACGAGTTGCTGGTCGTCGACGACCAGCACCCGCAGCGGCTCGTCGCTCATCCCGGCACCTCCACGCTGACCCGCCACGCCCCGTCCACGACGCCCGCCTCCAGGGTGCCACCGACCAGCGCCACCCGCTCCCGCGCCCCGGTCAGCCCGTACCGGCCGCCGCCGCCGCCGTCGTCGTCGTCGGCCGGGCCGGGGCGGTCCGGGGCCGGGTTGCGCACCGTGAGCCGGACAGCCGAATCGGAGTAGTCGAGGGTGACCGCGACCGGCGCCCCCGGGGCGTGCTTGGCCGCGTTCGTCAGCGCCTCGCGGGTGGTGCGCAGCAGGGCCACCTCGGCGCCGGGCGGCAGGTCGTGCGGGCTGCCCCCGGTGCGCAGGGTGATCGTGGCCGTGTGGTCCGCCCGGTGGTCGGCGACGAGGTCGCCGAGGGCCCGGGCCAGCGGCGGCACGTCGGTGCGCAGGGCCGCGACCGCCGAGCGGGCCTCGGCCAGGCCGTCGACGGCGAGCCGCCGGGCCCGCCGGATCCGGGCCGCCGCGGCCGCCGCGTCGCCCTTCTCGGTGAGTTCGGCCTCGGCGACCTCCAACTGCACCCCGAGCGCACCGAGCGAGTGGGCGAGCACGTCGTGCAGTTCGCGGGCGATCCGGGTCCGCTCGGAAAGGGCCGCCGCCCGGGCCTGTGCCTCCTGCGTACGCCCGGTCTGCTTGAGCAGCAGCGCGGTCTGCTCGGCCCGCAGCCGGTATTCCCTCCGGTGCAGGCTGAACAGCACCAGGACGGCGATCAGCGCGGGCTGGGTCAGCATCGCGGTCGGCCCCCGGCCGGCGAGCCACATACCCGTCAACAGGACCACGATGGTCGCCCCGGTCAGCGCCAGGATCGCCCACATCGGGGTCCGGGGCAGCAGCACGAAGGTGAACAGCATGGCGTAGAGGAACAGCGGCGCCGACGCGCTCTCGGGCACGCCCGCGACGGTCGCCGGCAGCACCGTCCCGAGGGCCAAACCGGCCCGGGCGACCCGCGGCCACCGGGTGTCGGTGACCAGGAAGACGACCCAGCAGGCGAGGGCGACGACGAGGACCAGCCGCACGGCGGGACTCGGCGGGGTCAGGAAGAGCAGTGACCAGATCAGCAGCGCGCTGACCACGATCCGCACGAGCCAGCCCGTCTCCGGGTCGTCGGCCCTGATCAGCCGTACGCCCCGACTGGTCAGCCGCCGCAGCCCCACCGGTCAGCCGCGTTCCCGTACCACGGTCAGGATGAGGTCGAGCACCAGCAGGCGGTAGGCGACGAACGCCAGCCCCACCACGCCGAGCACCACCAGGATCGCGACAACGACGCGGCCGGTCATCTTCCCACCCTCCCGTTCGAGCACCCGGTCGATGACGGCGCCGGCCAGCCGAGTGCTCCGGTTGCCGTTGCGGTTGCCGGTCAGCAGATAGTTCGCGGCACGCATGGCGTCGACGCGACGGCCGGCCGGCGCCTCGGGCTTCGTGATACGGTTCCGCTCCTTCATGACACGGAACGTTACGAGCGGGACTGGGTGGGCCGGGACCATCGGAGGGTGGAGATCAGGGTGGAGTCGGGCGGTGGAGGTCAGAGCGTGCCGAGGTAGCGGCGGCGCTCGTACGGGGTGACCTCGCGCCGGTACTCCTCCCACTCGGCGCGCTTGTTGCGCAGGAAGTAGTCGAAGACGTGCTCGCCGAGCACCTCGGCGATCAGCTCGGAGCCGGCCATCACGTCGATCGCCTCGGCGAGGTTCTCCGGCAGCGCCTTGTAGCCCATCGCCTTGCGTTCGGCGTTGGACAGCGACCACACGTCGTCCTCGGCGCCCGGCGGCAGCTCGTAGCCCTCCTCGATGCCCTTGAGGCCGGCGCTGAGCAGGACCGCGAACGCCAGGTAGGGGTTGGTCGCGGAGTCCAGCGAGCGGATCTCGACCCGGGCCGAGTTCGGCTTGCCGTACGCCGGCACCCGCACCAGCGCCGAGCGGTTGAGGTGACCCCAGCAGACGTACGCCGGGGACTCGGTGATCCGGTCGGGCAGGGCCTGCGGGAACAGCCGCTTGTAGGAGTTGACCCACTGGTTGGTGACCGCGGTGTATTCGCGGGCGTGCACGAGCAGCCCGGCGATGAACGCCTTGGCGACCTTGGAGAGTTTCATCGGGTCGCCGGCGTCGTGGAACGCGTTGCGCTCGCCCTCGAAGAGCGACAGGTGGGTGTGCATGCCGCTGCCAGGCTGGTCGGTGAAGGGCTTGGGCATGAAGGTGGCCCGTACCCCGGCCGACAGCGCGACCTCCTTGATGACGTGCCGGAACGTCATGATGTTGTCGGCGGTGGTGAGCGCGTCGGCGTAGCGCAGGTCGATCTCCTGCTGGCCGGGGGCGACCTCGTGGTGGCTGAACTCGACCGAGATGCCGATCCGCTCCAGCGACAGCACGGCCTGCCGACGGAAGTCGCGGGCGACGGCGTGCGTGGTGTGTTCGAAGTAGCCGCCCGAGTCGACCGGCGTCGGCACCGAGCCGTCGTTGGGGCCGTCCTCGAGCAGGAAGAACTCGATCTCGGGGTGGGTGTAGAAGGTGAAGCCCTTCTCGGCGGCCCGGGACAGCGCCCGGCGCAGCACGTGGCGCGGGTCGGCCCAGGACGGGCTGCCATCGGGCAGCAGGATGTCGCAGAACATCCGGGCGCTCTCGCCGCTGGCGCCACCCTCGAAGGGGAAGACCTGGAAGGTCGTCGGGTCGGGCATGGCGACCATGTCGGACTCGACGACCCGGGCGAACCCCTCGATCGCCGAACCGTCGAAGCCGATGCCCTCCTCGAAGGCGGACTCCAGTTCGGCGGGTGCGACGGAGACGCTCTTGAGCGTGCCCAGCACGTCGGTGAACCACAACCGGACGAAACGGATGTCGCGCTCTTCCAGGGTACGGAGCACGAACTCCTGTTGACGGTCCACTTCAACCCCTCGTGACGCTTCGCCGCGCAGACCGGCCCCACTGGCTGGACGCCTGGCCGGTCAGTCTCCAACTCGCTCGTTACGCCGACGTTACGCCGGGCGGCCGACCACCCGGATGGCGGGTCGCACACAACCTGTCCGATTCCTCGACGTTGATCCCAAACGTACGGCAGAGGAGGCCCATGGGACACCGAACACGTGGAGCCGGCCGCCGGATTCCGGGCCGCGTCCGGCGTACGACGGTCCTGGCCGGGGTGGCCCTCGGCCCGGTCCTGGCCGCCGTCCTGGTGCTGACCGGCGTGGTCGGCGTACCCCGGAGCGGGCCGCCGGCCGCCGCACCGGCCGCCGCCCCGTCCACCCCGGACGGGCCGGCCATCGCCCGCCAGCCGGAGCTGGGAACCACGCTGCTCGACCGGACCGACCTGCCGGCCGGGTTCAGCCCGCGCCCTCGCCCCGCGTCGACCGCCCCGGGTCGCGCCGGCCCGGCCCCGCCCGGCCCGGCCGCGTCCGGCCCGGCCGCGTCCGGCCCGGACCGCACCGAGCGGTGCCGGACGCTTTTCGAACGCCCCTGGGACCTCGCCACCGAACCGGAGGACGCCACCGAGTCGGTGACGGCCGACCACGCGCACCCGACCGGCGCGCTGCTGCGGCAGGCGTCGGTCCGGTTCGCCGGTGACGGGGCGGAACGCGCCGTCGGGCACCTGCGCACCGCGTCCGGCGGGTGCCGGGAGTTCGACGCCCGGCTCGACGACGGCACGGCGGTCACCGTACGGGTCGGAACGCTGACGCTGGAGCGGGTCGCCGACGAGACGTACGGCCTGGTCCTGACCGCCCGCGGCGCGCACGGCGAGGTCGGTGGCTATCTCGCGGTGGGCCGGGTCGGGCCGGTGCTGTCGGTGCTGCGCCACCTCGGGCCGGCGGGCACCGTCGACCCGGCGCGGGCGTCGCCGACGCTGGGCCGGGCCGTCGACAAGCTGCTCGGGCTGCTGCGCCGTCTCGGCCGGCCGCCGGTGACCGAGGCGGTGACCGAGCCCACCGGCCCGCGGACCGCGTCACGACGGTCGGCCCGGCACCGGCGGGGCAAGATGGGCACATGCCGACCCTGCGTCTAGCCCTCGCCCAGGTCAACCCGACCGTCGGTGATCTCGCCGACAACGCGGCGATCGTCGTCGATCGCACCCGTGCCGCCGTCGCCGCCGGGGCCCACCTGATCGCCTTTCCGGAGATGATGCTGACCGGCTATCCGGTCGAGGATCTGGTGTTCCGGGAGTCGTTCGTGACCGCGTCCCGGGCCGCCCTGCGCGGCCTCGCCGCCGACCTCGACGCGGCCGGCCTCGGATCGGTGCCGGTGGTCGTCGGCTACCTCGACGCCGACGGGCCGGCGACGATCAGCGCGGCGGCGACGCCCGGCCGGGGGCCGCGCAACGCGGCGGCGGTCCTGCACGGCGGGCGGATCGTGGCCAGCTACTTCAAGCACCACCTGCCCAACTACGGCGTCTTCGACGAGGACCGCTACTTCGTACCCGGCGACACGCTGACCGTGGTCCGCATCGCCGGCGTCGATGTGGCCCTGACCATCTGCGAGGACCTGTGGCAGGCCGGCGGCCCGTTCGCCGCCGCCCGCCGCGCCGGGGTCGGGCTGGTCGTCAACATCAACGGCTCGCCGTACGAGGTCAACAAGGACGACGTACGGCTGCCGCTGGTCCAGCGGCGGGCCGCCGAGGCCGGCGCCACGATCGCGTACGTCAACATGGTCGGCGGCCAGGACGAGCTGGTCTTCGACGGCGACTCGATGATCGTGACCGCCGACGGGACGCTGCTCACCCGGGCCCCGCAGTTCGACGGGCACCTGCTGCTGCACGACGTGGAGCTGCCGGCGGCCACCGACCCGGCGCCCGGCACGGCCACGACCGGCACGGCGTCGGCGGCCGACGGGTCGCCGGAGACGGCCGCCGACGGCCTGACCGTGGTCCGGGTCCACCTGAGCGACGCCGTTCCGGCGGCCGGGCCGGCCGGTGACCGGGTCGACGGCGGGATCGCCGAGCGGGTGACCGACGAGGCGGAGATCTGGCAGGCGCTGGTGCTCGGCCTGCGCGACTACGTGAACAAGAACGGCTTCCGGTCGGTGGTGCTCGGGCTCTCCGGCGGGATCGACTCCTCGGTGGTGGCCGCGATCGCGGTCGACGCGCTCGGCCCGGACCGGGTCGTCGGCGTCTCGATGCCGAGCCAGCACTCCTCGGAGCACTCCCGCGACGACGCCGCCGACCTGGCCAAGCGCACCGGACTCGACTACCGCACCGAGCCGATCCAGCCGATGGTCGACGCGTTCCTGGCCAACCTGTCGCTGTCCGGGATGAGCGTGGAGAACCTGCAGGCCCGGGTCCGTGGCGTGCTGCTGATGGCGGTCTCCAACCAGGAGGGCCACCTGGTGCTGACCACCGGCAACAAGAGCGAGCTGGCGGTCGGCTACTCCACCCTGTACGGCGACTCGGTCGGCGGCTTCAACCCGCTGAAGGACGTGTGGAAGTCGCTGGTCTGGAAGCTGGCGCAGTGGCGCAACGCCGACGCCGCCCGGCGCGGCGCGCAGCCGCCGATCCCGGAGAGCTCGATCAGCAAGCCGCCCAGCGCCGAACTGCGGCCCGGGCAGCTCGACACCGACTCGCTGCCGGACTACGCGGTGCTCGACGCCATCCTCACCGGCTACGTCGACGGCGACCTCGGCCGCGACGACCTGGTGGCGGCCGGCCACGACCCGGCCGTCGTCGACAGGGTGCTCCGGATGGTCGACATCGCCGAGTACAAGCGCCGGCAGTCCGCACCCGGCAGCAAGATATCGATCAAGGCGTTCGGCCGGGATCGGCGGCTGCCGATCACCAACCGGTGGCGCGAACAGTCCGAGTAACGACGGGGAAAGCGGGCATCAGAAGTGTGAAAAGCTGCACTGCGCCCTCACCTGCGGCCCGGCGACGGTGCGACGATCGCCGCAGACCCGGGGACCGCGAACGCGGCCTCGAGGAGAGGAGAGCAGCATGACCGAGAAGAACGCGCCGGACCGCCCCGGGACAGCCGGGGCCGGTCCGGCCCGGACCGACGAGGTGCCCACCCTCTACGGCGGGCCGGCCACCCGGCGGGTCCGCACCCGCGACCTGCTCGCCGCCAAGGAACGCGGCGAGCGCTGGCCGATGCTGACGTCGTATGACCAGTACACCGCGGCGATCTTCGACCAGGCCGGGGTGCCGGTGCTGCTGGTCGGCGACTCGGCGGCCAACAACGTGTTCGGCTACGAGACGACCGTCCCGGTCACCGTCGACGAACTGATCCCGCTGGTCAGAGCCGTCGTACGGGCCACGAAGCGGTCGCTGGTCGTCGGCGACCTGCCGTTCGGGTCGTACGAGGAGGGGCCGACCCAGGCGCTGCGCACCGCCGTACGGTTCATGAAGGAGGGCGGCTGCCAGGCCGTCAAGCTGGAGGGCGGCCGGCGGACCGCGGCACAGATCGCCGCCATCACCGGGGCCGGCATCCCGGTGATGGCGCACATCGGGTTCACCCCGCAGAGCGAGCACGCGATCGGCGGCTACCGGGTGCAGGGACGCGGCGGCGCGGCCGAGGACGTCGTCGCCGACGCGCACGCGGTGGCCGAGGCGGGCGCGTTCGCGGTGGTGCTGGAGATGGTGCCGGGCGACGTGGCCAAGCGGGTCACCCACGACCTGGCGATCCCGACGGTGGGCATCGGCGCCGGCCCGCACACCGACGCCCAGGTGCTGGTCTGGCAGGACATGGCCGGCCTGCGCACCGGCAGGGCCCCCCGCTTCGTCAAGCGCTACGCCGACCTGGCGACGGTCCTGACCGACGCCACGCGGGACTTCGCCGACGAGGTCCGCGCCGGCACCTTCCCGGCGGCCGAACACACCTTCTGACCGTCCGTTCCCTCATGATCCGCGTGATCAGGGATCAGGTCCGGCGTGGCGCCGGCGCGCCGGCCGGCAAACTCCCTGATCACGCGGATCTTGCCCCCCGGCGGGGCGTGATCAGGTCGGGGTCAGCTGGGTGGCCAGCAGGGTGCGGGCCTCGGCCAGGGACGGGCCGTACCAGGTCAGGTGGCGGCCGGACACCAGCACGTACGGCACCCCGGGAAACGCCTCCGGCCCGTCCGTCGCGGTGAACGCGTACGGCTCGTCGGGCAGCACCACCAGTTCCGGCCGCCGGCCGAGCAGTTCCGGCAGCGGCGGGCGTGGATAGCGGTCGGCCGCGTCGTCGTAGACGTTGTGCACGCCGAGCCGGCGCAGCAGGTCACCGGCGAACGTGCCACCCCCGAGAACGACCCACGGCCGCCGCCACACCGGCACCACCGCCCGGCGTACCGGCCCGTCCCACGGCCGCGCCCACGCGTCGGCGGCCGCCGCCAGCCATGGCGGCGGCGCCACGTCGAGCCGGGCCAGCATCCGCTCCAGCGACCGCAGCGCCTCGGGCAGCGTCCGCGGATACGTCACCCACACCGGCACCCCGGCGGCCCGCAGCACCTCGACGTCCGCGCGCCGGTTCTCCTCCGCGTTCGCCAACACCAGGTCGGGTACGGCGGACAGCACGCCGTCGAGCGCCGGGAACTTCGTGCCACCGACCCGGGGCACGTCGAGGTCGCCGGGATGGGTGCAGTAGTCGGTGGCCGCCACGAGCAGTCCCGGCGCGCTCACCGCCACCGCCTCGGTCAGCGACGGCACCAGCGACACCACCCGGCGCGGTGGCGCCGGCAGCCGTACCTCCGTACCCAGGTCGTCACGCACGACGGCGCCGGACGGCCGGGATCAGACGTCGGTGACGCGGACGCCGGCGTGCGCCTTGTAGCGCTTGTTGATGGCGATCAGGTTGGCGGTGAACGCCTCGATCTGGTGGGCGTTGCGCAGCCGCCCGGCGTAGATGCCCCGCATCCCGGGAATGGTGGCGGTCAGCGCGGCCACCACCCCCGCCACCTCGCGGTCCTCGGTGGCGATGAGTACGTCCAGCTCGATCCGGTCGATCTCCGGGTCGGCGAGCAGCGGGGCGCTGACATGGTTGAACGCCGCCGCCACCCGGGACTCGGGCAGCAGGGCGGCGGCCTGCTGGACGGCGCTGCCCTCCTCGACCTTGAGCGCGTACGGCCCCTGCTTGTCGAAGCCGAGCGGGTTCACGCAGTCGATGACGATCTTGCCGGCGAGGGGTTCGCGGAGCGCGCCGACGGTCGCGGCGTGCCCGTCCCACGGCACCGCGATGATCACGATGTCGGAGCGGGTGGAGACGTCGACGTTGTCACCGCCGTCGACGCCCGTGCCGGCCGGTACGCCGGGCAGCGCGGCGATCTCCTGCGCCGACTGGACGGCGCGCTCGGCGGAACGGGAGCCGACGAGCACGGACAGGCCGGCCCGCGCGAACCGGTAGGCCAGTCCGCGTCCCTGGTCGCCGGTGCCGCCGATGATGCCTACGGTGAGCCCGGACACGTCGGGCAGCGTGCTCGCGTCATATCCCATGCGGATCATCCTCGCAAACGACGGTCGCCTTCCGGCAGCGGTGCGCCGCTGTTTGTGACGTGAACCGCCTCATGATCGTCTGCTGCCCAGACGGTCGACACGCCGCACGACGAACGCCTGAACAGCAGACGATCACGGTGCTCACCATCAGTCACGACGGCACCCCACCGTCAGGCGCGTTCGAAGAGGACCTTGCGGGTGACCGGGTCGGCGGTGACCAGACGCACCCGTACCCGCTCTCCCAGCGGCAGTTCGCCCTCGCACCGGGCGCGTACCGGCGGCTCGTCGATCGCGATCCGGCCACCCGGCCGGCGAACTTTGCGCCCCGCGTTACCGGAGCCGGCCGCCGCGTTGCCGCCGTCCCCGGTGTTGGCCGGCGGCTTCGGCGGGGCGTCCACGTCGACCACCGCCGCGTCGAACTCCTCACCCACCCGGTCCTGCAGAAGGACCGCCTCCACCAGGTCGATCGCGCCCCGGTCGGCGGCCGACGCGACCCGGTCGGTCGACGTCATCAACTCCGGCATCTTCGGCAGCGCCGCCCGCAGCCAGTCCGGCACCGGTTCCCCGGCGTGCAGGGCCAGGCACACCTCGGTCGCGTACCGGTCGGCGAGCCGGCGCAGCGGCGCGGTGACGTGCGCGTACGGCGCCGCCACTCCCCCGTGCCCGGGATCGTCGGGGACGTCACCGTCGAAGGCGGTGTAGCCGGCGCCGCGCATCAACTCGGCCGCCTGGTCGAGAAACGCGGCACCACGCGGGTCGGCCGGGTCGACGGCCGCCAGCATCCGCCCGACCGCGAGATCCGCCGGCCAGTCGACGCCGAGCCCGGCCGCGGCGACCCGAAGGCGCTCGACCGCGTCCGGTCGCGGCGCCGGCATCGTACGCAGCAGCCCGATCCGGCCGGCGAGCATGATGCCGGCGGCGGCCATCCCGGTCAGCAGCGAGATCTGCGCGTTGTAGTCCTCGATCAGCCGGGGCGGGCGCAGCACCAGCCGCCAACCGTCGCCGTGCGGCTCGATCTCCTGCTCCGGCAGCGGCAGGTTGACCGCACCCCGGTCCAGGCCCCGCTCGACCAGCAGCGCCCCGATCTCCGGCAGCAGGGCGACCGGCTCCGGCACCGTACCCGCGTCGACGTCGGCCTGCACACCGGCATAGTCGAGCTTGGCGCGGCTGCGTACCCGGGCCCGCCGTACGTCGACCTCGGTGATCGCCCCGTCGGCGTCCAGGTCGATTGTCCACAGCACGGCGGGTCGTACGACGTCCGGCAGCAGGCTCGCCGCACCCTTGCTCAGCACGGTCGGGTGCAGCGGCACCTTCCCGTCCGGCAGGTAGATGGTCTGGCCGCGCCGCCACGTCTCCGCCTCCAGCGCGCCACCGGGCCGGACGAACGGCACCACGTCGGCGATCGCGTAGTGCACCCGGTAGCCGCCGCCCGCCCGGCGGGCCAGGCACACCGCCTGGTCCAGGTCACGCGACGTCGGCGGGTCGATCGTCACCAGCGGCAGGTCGGTGCGGTCGAGTTCGGGCGGCGCCACCCCGGCCGCCTCCTCGGCCTCGACCAGCGCCGGGGGCGGGAACTCCGTCGGCAGGTCCAGTTCACGGCGCAGGCCGCCGAAGTCGATGCGGGGCGCGAGTACGCGACGGATCACCACCGGTCATTCCTACCAGTGCCGGTGGCCCGACGCGATCACCGCGACGGCTCGATCCCGTTCCCTCGATCGTGTTCCCGCTCGCGCCCCTTGATCATCAGGTGTCCAGCGGTACGACACGCCGTACCTGCCGCCGCTGCGCACCTGACGATCATGAACGGCGCTACCGCTCGTCGCCGGCCCAGCGTTCGTCCTCCGCCTTCCAGGCGGCGTTGCGCTCGTCGACCCGCTGCATCGCCTGCTCGGCGGCGGCCCGGGTCGGGTACGGCCCGAGCACGTACCGGTCGGCGCACTTGTCGCTCGGGGTCTCGACCCGGTGGTGACGCGTGCACCAGTAGTACTGCACATCACTTCCGATGCCACTCATGGCACAACTCTGCACCGCGCACGGCCGCCCCGCCACCGCTGCGCCGTACCCGGTGCGTTCCGGCCGCCGGCCGGGCGTCGGCGAGGCACACGTGACGCGACTCCGAACACTGTGGACGCGGCACCGGTCAGTCGACGGCGGGCTCCGGCGGTACGTGGGACTCCGTCACCACGCGGACGAAGGTCTCCCGGACGCGCGCATAGTCGGCGGGCTCGACGGACCAGACCCACCAGTGACCGCTGTCGACCATGAGGATCCGCAACCGTGGCAGGCCGGCGTCGTCGAACCCGACGAAGTCACCGTCGATGACCTGAACGTCCGTGTCGGCCAGCGCCACCATCTCCGCCCAGGAGAGTCGCACACCCGCCGGCTCCCGTGACTGGTCCTCGACGGCGAGGGTGCCCTGCGGCCACACGGCGCGGACGTCGCCGTTGAACTCCGCCCAGAACAGCCGCCAGTGCAGCGGCCCGCGATCACCGAGGCACCGCATGACCTCGCCGAGGCCGATCAGGGTTCCGTCCACCCAGCAGGGCATCCGCACCGCGTGCACGGCCCCATGATGCCTGACCGGCCGATGGGGCAGACCGCTCGACGTCAGCCTGGACAGAGCGGGCTTGGACGCGGCCGCCCGACTCGTCACGCCGGCCTGGCACAGCGAGAATCGGCGAGAGCCCATCAGCATGACCGGGTCGTCAGTAGGCTCCGCTTGTGAACGACCTGCGGGTGTCCGATCGTGACCGGGAAGCTGTCGTGAGCCGGCTCGGTGCCGCCGCCGGCGAGGGGCGGCTGTCCATCGCCGAACTCGGCGACCGGTCCGGGCAGGCGTATGCCGCGAAGACCTACGGTGAGCTGGAGGCCCTGGTCGCCGACCTGCCGCCGGCGGAGCGCGAGCACCCGAGCCCGGTCGTCGATTACACCGGCCCGACCCTGTCGCTCTTGGCGCTGGCCGGAGGCGTGGTCTGGATGCCGCTGTTTCCGCACTTCGACTTCGGCGCCCTGCCGGCAGTCGTCGGCGTCGTGTTCGGCGTTTTCGGGATCCGGGCAAGCGCTCACGCCATCTGCCGTGCGGTGTCGGTCCTGGGGCTCGTCGGAGGCTCGATAGGCGTCGTACTGCAAGTCGCCTGGATCGCTCTGCACGTACTGAGTTACGCGCACGACTCGATCTTCTGATGCGTAACAGACCAACGACCTGGTGGGCGACGGACGAGTCGATCTGTACGCCGGATTTTGTGACCGGCGCCACCGGAGACCGGTGACGTCGGCGGCGGCCATCCATCTAGGCCTGCCGTTGCCGGCAGGCTCGAGCGGCCTACCCGCAGGCTCGGGCGGGCCGCCCTCGAACGCCTGCGCAGACCATCGCCTTGCGGCGAGGGCCCTTCTTGGCCTTGCTCCGGGTGGGGTTTACCGAGCCATCCCGGTCACCCGGGATGCTGGTGGGCTCTTACCCCACCGTTTCACCCTTACCGGCCCGGTTGTCCGGTCCGGCGGTTTGTTTTCTGTGGCACTTTCCCGCGGGTCGCCCCGGGTTGCCGTTAGCAACCACCCTGCCCTGTGGAGTCCGGACGTTCCTCGTCGGCGGGTTCGCACCCGCCGACGCGACCGCCCGATCGACTCGTCCGTCGCGCCGACAATCCTACGGGCTGGCCTGGCGAGGCTCCCAACCCCGCCCATGATCCCCGTGATCAGGGGCCGTGAACCCCGGCACACCGACGACGCGCGCGACAAAGTCCCTGATCACGGGGGATCATGGGCCCGGCGCCGGAGGGGCGCCGGGCCACAGCGCGTTACGGGGTCCAGAGGCCCAGGTGGATGGTGCGGGTTAGGGTCGCGTTCTCGTCGTCGCCGTCCAGCGACCACATCATCGCGCCGCCGAGGCCCTTGGTCCGGATGTAGAGCGCCTTCTGCAGCACGACGGCCGGGTCGTCGTACGTCCAGAAGGTGGTGCCGTCGAAGAGCCAGGCGTGGCCGGCGCGCAGGTCGCGGTGCACCCGGTAGCCGTTCTTGCCGACCAGGTTCTTGAGCAGCTTGTAGTCCTCGTAGCCGGCCTCGTACGTCGCCGGCGCCGGCCCGGTCGAGTTGCCGAACAGGCCGGTCCGGCTGCCGGTGATCCCGGTCCAGCCACGCCCGTAGTAGGGGATGCCGAGCACGAGCTTGTCGCGCGGCGCGCCCCGGGAGGTCCAGGCGTCGATGGTGCGGTCGACGGAGTACGCCGGTTCGGTGGCGCCGGCCGGCACCCGCAGCGCCGACTGGTGGTTGGCGACCGACTCCCAACTGCCGTGGAAGTCGTAGCCCTGCACGGTGACGAAGTCGAAGCTCTTCAGCACCTTGCGGACCTCGAAGCCGGCGTCGATCGCGGTCGGGTTGGCCGGTACGAACGCGGTCAGCTCGTAGTGCTTGCGGTCGGTGCGGCCGACGGCGTCGAGCTGGCGGCGGAACTCGGCGGCGAGGGCGGTGAAGTTCTGCTTGTCCTCGGGGCGGATGACGTTGCCGGGTTCGCCGGCCGAGCCGGGCCATTCCCAGTCGAGGTCGATGCCGTCGAAGAGGCCGGCCGCGGCGCCGGGGCCGCCGGCGCTGCCGTCCGGGTTGGGCAGGTTGCCCTTGATGTAGAGGTCGATGCAGGAGGCGACGAACCGTTCCCGGGCCTCCTTGGTGACGGCCGCGTTGGAGAAGTACGTCGACCAGCTCCAGCCACCGAGCGAGATCATCACCTTGAGGTCGGGGTGCAGGGTCTTGAGCTTCTGGAGTTGGCCGAAGTTGCCGTTGAGGGGTTCGCCCCAGGTGTCGGCGACACCGTCGACGCTCTCCTCCGCGGGCACCGGCCGCTGGTAGTCGGCCCACGGGTCGCCTTCGCCGGGGCCGCCGTCGATGTAGCAGCGGCCGTCCTCGGAGACGTTGCCGAAGGCGTAGTTGACGTGGGTGAGGCGGGCGGCGGCACCGGAGTCGTGGAGTTTCTTGACGGTGAAGGCCCGGCCGTAGATGCCCCACTGGGTGAAGTAGCCGACCTTGTGGAAGCCGTCGCGGTGCCGGTTGCCCCCGAAGGCGTTGGCGGCGCTGGCGGGGGCCACGGTGACCAGCACGGCGACGGTGGCGACGACGGCCGCGACGCGGCGGCCGAGATGTCTGCGCATTCGTACTCCCTGGCGGGTTGGAGCCGAAATCAGTTAGGAAACTTTGCTGATTGACGAAGGTATGCCGAACCGCGACCCGGGTCAATCCCCACCCGCCCCAGGGCTCCCACGCCGGCGGACCAAAGCCCGCCGATCGAGGAGAAATCATGGCGATCCCCGCCTGATTCGCCCACAACATCCCCTTGATCAACGCAGAAGCCGCCCCCGGCGCGTGGCGTCGGGGGCGGCTTTCGGCTCTCAGTGCAGGTGGGACGTGTCGTTGACCGTGCGTACGGCGACGTTGCCGTCCGGCCAGGTGTCCACCACGGACAGTCCAGCCGGGTCGAGGTAGAGGCGGTGCAGGAACGCGTCGCCCGCCGCGAGCGCGTCGCGCAGCAGGATCTTCACCGGCGAGACGTGCGAGACCACCACCACGGTCCCACCCGGGTACGTCGTCAGCAGCCCCGCCGCGACCCGACGGACCCGTTTGGTGACCGCCGCGAACGACTCGCCGCCGGGCGGCGCCACCGCCACCGACTTCAGCCACCGGTCGAGTTCGGCCGGCCAGCGGTCGCGTACCTCGGCGAAGGTGTGCCCCTCCCAGACGCCGAAGTCGACCTCGATCAGGTCCGGCTCGACCACCACCGGCGGTCCGCCGAGCGTCGCGGCGACCGTTTCGGCGGTGGCCGTACAGCGCGACAGCGGTGAGGTGACCACGGCCGCGACCGGCGTGTCGCCGACGAGCCGGGCGATCCGGTCGGCGGCGGCGGCGACCTGGTCCCGGCCCCGTTCGGACAGCGGAATGTCGCCGCGCCCGGAGTAGCGGCGCTGGGCGGTGTAGTCGGTCTCGCCGTGCCGGAGCAGCACCAGCCGGGTCGCCGCCGACACCGGCCGGGGTTCCCACGTCGGCCGGGCCGCGCCGCCCTTCGCCGCCGCCCGCGCGGCGACCTCCCGGGCCTGGGCCCGGGCCGCCGAGTCGGGGCCGGCGACCTGGCGGGCCTCCTCGTCCACCCCACCGGCCGCCGGCCCGGGGACCGCCGCGGCGGCCCGCGCCGGCCCGACCGCGCCCGGCTCGGCGGCGGTGACGACGGCACCGGCCGGCCCCCGGGCCGGCTTGCCGGCGGCGCGGTCCATCGCGGCGTTGGCCAGCCCGTCGGCGTGCTTGTTGCGCTCGCGCGGGATCCAGCCGAAGGTGACCGCGTCGAAGCGGCGTACGAGGGTGGCGGCCTGGGCGGCCAGCGGCCGCAGGCCGGCGTTCTTGATCTGCCAGCGGCCGGACATCTGCTCGACGACCAGCTTGGAGTCCATCCGGACGTCGACCTCGCTGGCGCCGAGTTCGGCGGCGGCCTCCAGGCCGGCGAGCAGCCCACGGTATTCCGCCACGTTGTTGGTGGCGACGCCGATCGCCTCGGCCCGCTCGGCGAGCACCTCGCCGCTGCCGGCGTCACGGACGACGGCGCCGAAGCCGGCCGGTCCGGGGTTGCCGCGGGCTCCGCCGTCGGCCTCGACGACGACCTTCGGGCCGCCGGTCACAGACCGGATTCCGCGGTACGGACCATGATGCGCCGGCACTCCTCGCAGCGCACCACCTCGTCGGCGGGGGCCGCCTTGATCCGGGCCCGGTCCGCGCCGTACAGCTCCAGCCGGCAGCCACCGCACCGGCCGTGGGTCACCAGCGCGGCGCCGAGGCCGCCCGACGACTCGCGGATCTTGTCGTAGAGGGTGACCAGATCGGCGGGCAGGTCGGCGGCGAGCGGCTGGCGGGCGGTGGTCTTGAACTCCTCTTCCTTGGTGATGTCGGCCAGCGCCTGGTCGCGTCGCACCTCGGTCGCCGCGCGCTTGTCCCGGGTCTGCGCGAGCCGGCTCTCGACGTCGTCGACGGCGGCCTGGGCGGTCTCCCGCTGCTCCATCAGTTCCAGTTCGGCGTCCTCGAGTTCGGTCTGCCGGCGGTTGAGCGAGTTCAGCTCGTGCTGGAGGGCCTCGAGTTCGCGGGCCGGGCCGCGCCCGGCGGTCAGCCGGTCCTGGTCCTTGTCCTTGCGGACCCGGACCTGTTCGATGTCGCGCTCCAGCCGGGCGATGTCCCGGTCGAGGTCGTCGACGGTGACCTGGGCGCGGACCCGCTCGTCCTCCAGCGCCGACAGCTCCCGGGCCAGCTCGTCCAGCCCGGCGTGCTCGGGCAGGGTACGCCGCTTGTGGGCGAGCTGGGCGAGCGCGGTGTCGATCGCCTGAAGGTCGAGCAGGCGACGCTGGTCTTGCGGGTCGGCCTTCACGGAGTGGGCTCCTTAGGGGTGGGTACGGAGTTGGCGTGCAACGTCCACGGATCGGTGTCCACATCGGACACGATGACGGGCAGGCCGGGATCGGCGCGCAGGTGGTCGGCGACGTCGTCGAGCCAGGGCCGCTCGGTCGCCCAGTGCGCGGCGTCGAGCAGTGCCGGGCCGCCCTCGGCCAGGTGCTCGCTGGCCGGGTGGTGGCGCAGGTCGGCGGTCAGGTAGGCGTCGACGCCGGCCGCGACGGCGGCACCGAGGTAGGAGTCGCCGGCCCCGCCGCAGACCGCCACCGTCTCGATCCGGCGGTCGGCGGCGCCGCCGGCGCGTACGCCCCAGGTGGTCCTCGGCAGGGCGGCGGCGGCCAGCGCGGTCAGCTCGGCGAGGGTCATCGGGCGGGACAGCCGGCCGATCCGCCCGATCCCGCGCCCGCCGCCGGCGGCCGGGCCGTCCGGGGCCGCCGGGCGCAGCGGACGCAGGTCGGTCAGGCCCAGCCGGGCGGCCAGCGCGTCGGAGACGCCGGGACTGGCGACGTCGGCGTTGGTGTGCGCCACGTAGAGGGCGATGTCGTGCTTGATGAGCCGGTGGACGACGCGGCCCTTGTAGGTCGTCACGGCGACCGTGGACACCCCGCGCAGCAGGAGCGGATGGTGGGCCACGATCAGGTCGGCGCCGACCTCGACCGCCTCGGCGACCGTCTCCGGCACGCAGTCGACGACGCACAGCACCCGCCGTACGGCGGCCCGGGGGTCACCGACGACCAGCCCGACCCGGTCCCACTGCTCGGCCCAGGCCGGCGGGTAGCGGCGTTCGAGCGCCGCGACGACGTCACCGACCGTGTGGCCGCCGTCGCCCGCCACCCCGTCGGCGGGCCCCGGTCGCGATCCAGTTGTGCTCACGGCGGCCCAGCTTACCGGCTACCGCCCGGCCCGGAGCCCTCCTCGGCGGTGGGCGGCCGCCGCCCACCGGCCACGTCGTCGGGGCCGGCGGGCGGGTGGGTCCTCAGGGGCGGTGGCCGTCGACGCCGACGGCGGCGTGCAGCGCGCCGATGGCGAGCTGCCACGGGAAGCTGTCGAGGCTCTTCTCCCCGGTGCCCGGGGCGTGCAGGGGCATCACGTCGTCGCCGAAGAGGACGGTCACCCCCCAGCCACGCAGCCGGGTCAGGTTGTCGCGGAACACCGGGTGGGCCGCCATCGCCGAGTTGGTGTACGGCATCACGACGATCGGCAGCCCCCGGCCCTGCCCCTCGACCAGCAGGCCGAGGGCGAGGGTGTCGGCGATCCCGGCGGCCCACTTGTTGACCGTGTTCACCGTCGCCGGCGCCACGATGATGGCGTCGGGCGGCGGTAACACGTCGGGGTCGCCGGGGTTCTTGTAGTTGCTGCGTACCGGATGGGTGGTCTGGGCGGCCAGGGCCGGCACGTCGACGAACTTGCGGCCGTCGGGTGTGGTGACGACGCAGACGTCCCAGCCCTGATCCTGGGCCAGCGCCACCAGGCGGCCCACGTTGCGGGCGAGCGGTGAGCCACAGGCGATGATGTACAGCACCCGCGTCGAGTACCCCCTCACGCGGTCGGTCCCCGCGTCATACGCCGACACCCATGTGCTCCGCCAACTCTGCCACCGGGGCGGAGGGCACACCACGGGTTCGGCGCAGTACGTCGGCCATGACCTCGTGCGCGACCGGCCGGCACCGGATCTCGGAGGGGGCCAGCCGGTCGCCCTCGAGGAGCATTTCGCTGGCCTTCTCCACGTCGCCGACCTGGGTGTAGCCGCGAGCGATGTCTATGTAGTGGTGGGCCCGGCGCTCGGGCAGCAGCGCGTTGAAGCCATCGCCGATGGTCTCATGTGTCTCGACCGCGTGGCGCCCCTCGCCCAACTCGACGGCGGCGGCCGCCCGGTGCAGCCGGACGTTGGTCGGCCCGAAACTGGTCCAGTAGTGGTTCTGGTCCTCGCCGACGACCTCGGCGGCCTCGCCCGCGCTGTGCAGCAGGTCGCGTACCGTCGCGCTGTCGCCGATCCGGGCGGCGGCCATCGCCCCCTGGAGCAGCAGCATCCCGTACACCGAGAGGCGTTCGGGGGTGGTCTCCCTCGCGCCGCCGGGGGCGAGGCGGTTGGCGACGTTGACGTTGACCTCCAGGGCTGGGCGGGCCCGGCCGAGGGCGAGCAGGGCGTTGCCGACCCGGTAGGTGGCGACGCCGGCCAGCAGCGGGTCGCCGGCCCGTTGCGCCACCGCGATGGCCCGGTCGCCGGCGAGCCAGGACAGTTCGTGCTCGCCGACCTTGCGCAGGGCCGACGACGCGATCTGGTAGACCTGGCCGAGAAGGTGGGCGGCGTCGCGCCCCTCGACGCTGCCGGCGTACGCGCTGTCGGCGCACTGCGCGTCGCGGACCAGTTTCGGTAACGCCCGGGCCAGTACGCCGTACTTGGCGTGCTGGTAGGTCAGCCAGGCGTGGCTGACCGCCTTGCGCAACTCCCCCAGCGGCTGCGGCTGCGGCGGGGCGTCGAAGAAGGCGCTGATGGAGTCGTACCGCTCCAGGGCGGCCCGGATCTGGTCGACCTCGATCTGGTCGATGCAGTTGACGCTGTCGGGCCGGCGTTCCGGCTCCTTGCCGACCAGCAACTGGACGTCGACCTGGAGGACGTCGGCGATCTCGTAGACCACCGAGAACTTGTCGAGCCGGCGGACCCCCCGTTCGACCTTGTCCACCCAGCTCTTCGACTTGTCGAGCCGGTCGGCGAACACCTGTTGCGACATCTTCCGGCGGGACCGCCAGTATGCGACGCGGCGCCCGATGGGCAGTTCGTCCACGTCCGTTCCTCCCCCTCGCTTGCGCGGCGTTTCCGGGCCGCCAGCTCCAGAGTCCCCCCGACGGGACTACGCCCGGCGCGGTCGTGCTTTGTTCCCCCAGTCAGGGCGCGGCGGCGCCGGTGCCACCCGTTGGTGCTGGTCGCACAGCGGGTACGTCACGTGGCTGACTGATGCTCGTAGTTTTCGATGCAAGTTGCAAACGGCTCTTGGAGTACGCAACGACGGCGTGTCGTGTTTAGTGACGATGCCGGGCGCCTGATATGACGCCCGCCCACGTGGGGAGTTCCCTGACCATGCGGTGGACACTGCGACCATTCCCGACCCTCGACCGGCTGCGCCTGCGGCGAGCCGCGGACCGGTTCGCCGAGCACGGCTGGCCGGTGACCCCGGGCGCCTATCTCGCCGGCCGCCGGTTCGCCTGCGACCGGGCCGGCTGCCCGACGACCGGTTGCCACCCGGCCGACGAGCACTGGGAGCGCACCGCCAGCGCCGACCGGGGCCGGATCAGCCGGTGGTGGCGCCGCCGCCCGCACGCCGTGCTGCTGGCGACCGGGCACACCTTCGACGCGCTGGAGGTGCCCGCATCTCTCGGGCTGCGGGTGCTCGGGGCGACCCGCCTGCACGCCGGGCTCGGCTCGAGCCAGCTCCGGATCCGCGGCCCGGTCGCGGTGACGCCGACGGCCCGCTGGATGTTCCTGGTACGCCCCGGCGACCCGCTGCGTCCCGAACTCGAGGAGAGCCTCGACGTGGTCCGGCACGGGCCGGGCTCGTGGGTGCCCGCGCCACCGACCCGGCTGCCCGAGGGGCCGGTGCGCTGGATGGTGGCGCCGCACGAGTGCCGGTGGCGGCTGCCCGACTCGTACGCCGTACAGGCGATGCTGGTCGACGCGCTCGGCGCGCCACGGCCGGCGCTCCGGGCGCTGGCCCGGCAACGATCCACACTGCACAACGCCGCCTGAGCCCCGGCGCCGGCCCGCGCCGGAGTGCCCGATCGGGGACCGGGGTCGCGGGCTCGGCGCGGGCGGGGTCAGCCATGTCAGGTCACAACGTAGTGCGATAACGATCATGGGTCGATCCCCTGAACGGCGTATCCGCCTCCCGACCTGCGGGTCCGCCGTCGCCGACGACCGGCAGCCCGGCGGAACGCAGACACGTCGCGTCGTCGGCGACCACCGCGCACTCGTGGCCGGCCCGCCCGGCCAGCCAGTCCGGACCGGAGCGGCCCATCGCCACCGCCGCCGTCGCGTAGGCGTCGGCGACCCCGAGGTCGGCGCCGACGACGGTGACCGAGCGCAGGCCACGGGCCGGTCGACCGGTGCGCGGGTCGACGACGTGGTGGCCGCGCTCGTAGACCCCGGACGTGGCCACCGCGAGATCGGTGCCGGCCAGCACCCAGGCGACCTTCGTGGCGTTCCACGGATGCCGTACGCCGATCCGCCACGGCCGTCCCGACGAGGCGTGGCCGCGCACCCGTACGTCGCCACCGGCGTTGAGGCAGTGGTTGGCCGCGCCGGCGGCGAGCAGCCGGTCCGAGGCGACCTGCACCGCCCAGCCCTTGACGTAGCCGGACGGGTCCAGGCGGCCGGTGGCGTACGCGTCGAAGTAGCCGTCGGTCTCGCCCCACAGCTCGGCGCAGCGCTCCAGTACGGCCCGCAGGTCGGCCGAGGCCTCCGGCGGCGACAGCGTCCCCCGGTCGAGGCGGCTCACCTCGCTGTCGTCGCGGTAGGTGCTGAACCGCGCGTCGACCAGGCGCAGCCAGGCGAACACCCCGTCGGCCAGCTCGTCCAGTGTGGACGGCCGTAGCGGGTCGGCGAGGTCGAGGCTGACCGCCGTACCCATGACGTGCTCGACCCGGCGCAGGCCGGGCCGCAGCCGCCGGCCGGACCGGACCCCCATGTCAGCCCCGCTCTCCCCGGGCGGCGGCGTCGATCGCGCCCTGCAGCGACTCCCGGTAGCTCTGGCTGGTGTAGGTGGCGCCGGAGACGGTGTCGAGGTCGGCGCCCTGCTCGCGCAGGGCCTCGGCCCGCAGCAGCGGTTCGGCGCGGGCGCTGAGCTGGCTGGAGCGCGACGAGCTCTCCGGCATCTCCAGCGTGCGGATCTCGGTGATCCGGTCGCCGGTCACGGTGATCTGCACCTGGACCGCGCCGTAGTCGTTGGCCGCGACCGGCCCGGTCACCTTGTGCGGACCGGCCGCCGTCGGCGGCGCGGCCGGCGTGGTGCGGGCCGGGCCGGGCGCCGCGCCGGTACGGGTCGGCTGCCCGGCCGGCGCGGACCGGGACGGCCGGGCCGACGGGGCGGGTTCGTCCGCCGGGGTCGCCGACGGCGCCGGCGACGGGGTGGCCGGGTCGGCGGACGGTGGGACCGGGCCGGACGGCGCGGTGCCGGTCGGCCCGGCCAGCACCGGCGGCGGGGCGGCCGGACCGGAGGCGGCGGCGCCCTTGACCACCACGAGCAGGGTGGTGCCGGCGGCCAGGCCGGCGAGGCCGAGGACGGCGCGACGCATCGGATCTCCCTACAGCTCGAACGTGGCGACGTGGATCTGCCGGCGCGGCACACCGGCCCGGCGCAGTGCCCGTACCGACGCCTCGACCAGGCCGGGCGGGCCGCAGAGGTAGACGTCGCGGCGGGCCACGTCGGGTACGAGGTGACGCAGCCCGGCGGCGCTGAGCACCTGCCGGGGGCCGGGGTCGTCGCGGGAGCCGATGACGTACCAGACGTCGGCGTGCCGGGCCCGGGCCAGCCAGTCCAGTTCGCGCCGCAGCAGCACGTCGGCGGTGGTACGGGCCCGATAGATCAGCGCCGCGCCCGGCGGCAGCTCCTCCAGCAGGGCCCGGACCGGGGCGATGCCGCTGCCGCCGGCGATGAGCAGGGCGTTGTCGCGGGTGCGGTGGGCGGCGGTGAAGGTGCCCGCCGGACCGTCGGCCCAGACCCGCGTACCCGGGTCGAGGTCGCGCAGGTCGGCGGTGTGCCGGCCGACGACCTTGACGGTGATCCGCAGCCAGCGGCCGTTGCGGGCGGCCGAGACCGAGAACGGGTGCGCCTGCCACCAGCAGCCGCGGGCGAGGAACCGCCAGCGGAAGAACTGGCCGCCGAGCGTCTCGAGCTGGTCGAGCCGGTGGCCGGTCAGGTAGACCGAGACGGTGTCCGGGCTCTCGGCGACCACGTCGGCGACCCGCAGCCGGTGCCGGAAGTTGAACACCAGGGGCTCGACGATCCGGCCCCACAGCAGGGCGACGAGCACCCCCGCGTACATCGCGATCCACAGGGTGCGGACCGGGCCGGGCCGGAAGAGTTGCTGGCCGTGCGCGAACTGGTGCCCGAACCCGAGCAGGAGTACGGCGTAGCCGGACAGGTGCAGGACGTGCCACAGCTCGTACGGCAGGACCCGGCGGACCGCCCGGATGCCGGTGAGGCCGAGCAGGACCATGACGCCGGCGGCGGCGAACGCGGCGACCATGTGCTGGTATTCGGTGAGCAGCAGCCGCACCTCGCCGGGCACCGATATTCGGTCCAGGCTGGCGTAGCCGAGGACGATCAGGGCCATGTGGGCGAGCACGGCGACGACCAGGGTGGCGCCGATGTCGCGGTGCCAGCGGGTCAGGTGCTCGGCGCCGATCCACCGTTCGAGCGGCCGCAGCCGGCTCATCAGGAGGACCTGGACCAGCAGCACGTAGCCGGCGAAGAGCCCGGTGATCCGGCCGGCGGCGGTCAGCAGTTCGCCGGTGCTGTCGAGCGACCCGGCCGGGGTGTCCAGCCACCACGGCACGACGCTGGCCGCCAGGCCGGTCCAGAGCAGCACCGCGACGCCGCGCCGGCCGGCCGCCCCGCGCCGCGGCGGAACCGCGACCGGTACGGCCGGCGATGCGGACGGCCCGGCGCCGGTCCGGGTCGGGGTCTCCCGCCGACGCGCGGCGGACCGGGTGTGGTGGCTGGTCACGCGAACAGCTTCACCGGTGTGTACTTCTGCCGCGGGAAGATCTTCTCCACCTCGGCGTCGGTGAGGCCGAAGCGGCCCTGCGCCACCGATCCGTAAACGTGGAACATGTTGTTGAACTCGGGCACGTCGCCGCTGTCGAGCTTGTCCAGACCCTGCCAGTCGCCGAGCAGCGAGCCGGCCAGCTTCCGGCCGGACAGCACGGTGACCACGCCACCGTGGCCGTGGTCGGTGCCGCTGCCGTTCTGGGCGACCCGGCGGCCGAACTCGCTGGAGACCATGACGGTGACGTCGGCGGCCTTGTCACCGAGGTCGTCGAAGAACGCGGCCAGCGCCGACGCCAGCTCGCCGAGCCGGCGGTACAGGTAGCCGCCGTCACGGGTGCCCTGGTTCTCGTGCGTGTCGTAGCCGCCCATGCCGATCGTGGCGACCCGGACGTTGGCGCCGCCCTTGATCAGGTGGGCGAGCTGGCGGAAGGCGTTGCCGACGCCCTCGTACGTCACGCCCTCGGCGGGTTCGTAGCCCTGCGCGGCGAGCTTGCGCGCGGTGGCGAGCGCCGCGAGGCCGGCGTGCACCGACTCCTCGACCGGGTGGTTGATGCCGGTGAAAAGGCCCTTGATCGCCTCGGCGGTGGCGTCGCGGAACCGGCCGTCGCCGTTGAGGTTCAGCGACCCGACGCTGTTCAGCGAGATCGCGCCGTTGGTGCCGACCAGTGACCGGGGCAGCGTGCTGCCGATGCCGACGCTGCGGAAGGCGGTGCCCGGACCGAGTACGTCGACCAGGCTGTCGAGGAAGCCGCGGCCGCCGGTCTCGTTGGGCAGCCCGCCGAGGTTGCAGGCGTCGGCGGCCTGGAAGTGGCTGCGGGACAGCCGGGGGTCGGACACCGCCGGCACGAAGCCGAGTTGCCCGGCCTTCAGGTGCTTTTCCAGCGGCCGGAAGGCGCCGGTCAGCTTGAAGTTGCGGTCCAGCGCGATCGAGTCGCTGTCGGGCAGGACCAGGTCGGGGCGTACCTTGGCGAGCAGGTCGTCCTCGTCCGCCGGGGCGATGAGGCTGAGCCCGTCGAGCCCGCCGTAGAGGAAGACGTGCACCAGCGTGCCGCCCGGCGTCGCCGCGAACGACGCCCGCGCCGACACGAACTGGGTGGTGGCCAGGGCCGTCACGGTGGCGGCGGCGCCGGCGACGAACGTACGCCGGGTCACCCCGCGCCCGTCCTGCTGGGCCTCCTCCTCGTCGTTCAGCGTCCGGAAGCGGTCACGTTCGGCGGCATCCTCGGCCGCGACGGCGGCGGCCTCGGCCCGCAGGAGCGCGTCGGCCCGGGTGGGTCCGAGCCGGCGCAGGTCTGGACAGGTCGGATGCAGCGGGTATCGCACGTTGGTCTCCATCGGGTGCCTCACCGGAGGTGGTGCATGGGGGAAGCGAGGATCGCCCGCGCGACGGCGACGATGGCGCCGTTGAACGTCGCGTCGACCTTCGTGTCGGCCTGGACCCCGGCGATGCCGAGGATGAGTTTCCGCTGTCCGTCGGTCAGCTTCTGGAACACCAGCCGCTGCGCCAGGGCGTCGAGGTAGGCGCCGGCGGTGGCCGGCGGCGCCGGGACCAGTTCCTGCGGCTTGCGGTAGGTGAACATCTTGCGGTTGCCGGTGAGGATGTTGCCGGCCTCGTTCCAGCCGTTGACCATCGTGCCGGCCGAGGTCCACGCGACGTAGACGTCCGGGTAGCCGTTCGGGGTGGGCTGGCCGGCCGGGAACTGGCCCAGTTCCTCCAGCTTTCCCTTGATCTGCCGCAGGCCCTCGGCGAACGCCGTCCGGTTGGTGTTGGAGTGCTGGTAGCCGGCCGGGGTCTCGGCCGACACGCCGAGCACCCGGTACGTCGCCACCAGGTACTCCATCGGCCGGCGCACCTTCTGGCCGACGGACGCCCAGAATTCCGAGGCGCTGAAGAGGCTCATCAGGACCGGCTTGATCGCGCCCCTGCCGGCCGTGTACGCCTTGGCCAGCCGGTCGACCAGCGACCTGGGCGGGGTGTCGGAGACGAAGCGGGTGGCCAGGTTCGTCGCGATGTAGCGGGCCGTCGAGTCGTGCAGGGCCAGGTAGCGGAAGTAGGCGTCGGCGGCCGCCTCGCCGCCCTCGGCGCTGTTGTTGGCGTGCTGGAAGCCCATGATCCGTACTTCGCCGACGTAGTGCCGCTCGGGCCGGTAGACGTACTGGTCCTCGCGGACCCCCCGGCCGGTCTGCAGTAGTGCGGCCTGCCGTACGTCGGCCTCGGTGTAGCCGCCGTCGACGCCGACCGAGTAGAGCTCGAGGTTCTCCCGGGCCAGGTTCTCGTTGACCTTGTCCTTGCTCGACTGGCTCTGGTTGAGGTAGGTCAGCAGGGCCGGGTGCCGGTTGGCGGCGACCAGCATGTCGGCGTAGTTGCCGAGCGCGTGCTTGCGGATCACCTCGGTCTCGAACGAGGCCCGCTGCGTCCGCGAGCCCTCGAAGTACGCCGCCACGTGCAGGAAATCGGTCCAGAAGTCGACCATCACCTCGAAGAGCTGGCGATCGGACCAGATCTGCCGGGCGATCGTCGCCCACACCGTCTCGTCGTCGGCGTGCACACCGTTGGCGTCGAGGGCTTCGCGCTGCTCGCGCAACTGCGGGATCGACATGCGCAGGGTCTTCAGGTCGGCGAGCCTCAGCTCGGCCGGCGTCGGCGCGATCTTGTCCGGGTCGAGTTGCTCGCGCAGCCAGGCGTCGATGCCCATCCGCTTGATGTCGGCCAGCACCTTCGGCGTCGCGCCGAACGTGGCCCGCTGCGCGAGGTGCCGGATCGGATCCTTGGCCAGGACCGTCTTGACGGTCACCTTGGTCTCCGCGGCGGCCGACGCGGGCCCGGGGTGGCTCTTGCCGGTGACCGGCGAGTTCTTCTTCAGCACCTCACCGGCCCGCGAGCCCATGTAGCTCTCGTTCTGCTCGGTGTAGGTACGTACCGTGCTCGGCTGCTGGCCGCTGGGCCGGGCGGCGCTGCCGTCGGTGACCGCCGGGGCGGTGGCGTCCGGGCCGCCGCCGCGGCCGAGCAGCGAGTCGATCAGCCCGGCCCCCTGCGGCGACATGGCCAGGGCGGCACCGCCGGCGACGACGGCGGCCGTTCCGGTCAGCGCGACCAGTGCCCGGCGCCGGCCGCGCCGCCGCCGGTCGTCGTCCTCGTCGTCGTCGAGATCGGGCAGTACGTCGGTGGTGGACCGTCCGGGTTGGATGACGCCGTCGCCCTGTGGACCGACCCAGCGCGGACCCGGGCGGGGGTCGGCGTAACCGTCGCCGGCGTAACCGTCGCCGGCACGGCCGGGTCCGGCGTGGGCACGTTCGCCGTACCCGCGCGTGGCGTGGCCGTCGCGGGGGTACGGGCCGTACCCGTCGTCGGGACGGTCGTGGGGGTCGGCGGCGGATGGCGGGCGGCCGACCCGTCGACCGTCGTCACGCGACCGGTGTGATGGCACATTCTGGTCAGGCATGTACCGTTCCGTCTTCTCTGGCTGGCACCGGCACGACCGCCGCGACGACGGGCGGATGCGGTCGGCGTCCGCTTCGGGGGTTTCCGGTGCCCAGGGGGTGTGTCGCCCTGCGCCCGGTTGCACGGACGGTAGTCAGCCACCCGGACCGCATCAAGGTCACCCGGATCGGCCCTGACCGGGCACTTAAGACAGCGTTCAGACGGGTACGGACGCGCCGGATCGGCGGGTCTGCGACCGGATGACCGTGAGCAGCGCCGATGTCCGCAAGCGCGCCGCTTGGGCCGGATCGGCGGATCGGCGGGCGGTCCGGACGGCACAGCCAAACTTAAGGAAGCACTAAGCGGGACCCGAAGAAGGAACAGGAGAAGCAGTTAGGGGCCCGCCGAACGGGTATCCCGGCAGCGGCCCGTTGACGTGAGGGAAAGGCCAGTACCCATGCTCAGCAGAGAGGACCAGCGCCGGTTCGAACAGATCACCCGCCGGCTGCGCAGCACCGACCCGGAGTTCGTGGCCCGAGTCGGCGACCGGGCGTCGACCCGGCGCCGCCGACTGGTCGCCGCGGTCGTGGTGGCCCTGTGGGCCGCCGTACCGCCACTCGTCGTCGTCGGTGGCTGGCTGGCCGCCACGATCTGTGCCGTGCTGCTCGGCGTGGCCGGCGCGCTGACGTTCTGGCTGCGCCGCTGAGTTGTCGCGCGGCGGCCCGACGGCGGACCGGTGCGGACGGCACCGGCCCGACGATCGGTTCAGTCCCGGATGGACCCGGTACGCGGGGTCTCGTGGTACGCGACGCAGATGATCCAGCGGTCGCCCTCGGCCCACGACTCGGCGCTCGGATAGGACATGAAGTAGTCGTCGCCCAGGTCCGCGGACGGGGCATAGCCGGACAACTTCTCGTCGCATCCCCTGCCGGCATGCTCCGCGACCGCGTCCTCGCCCGGATACGTCGGCGCGGACATGTCGAAGACCCCGAAAACCTCACCCTGGTGCGGTTCGGTGCACTTGGCCGGCGGCCATTCGAGCCCGACGCCCTCGTCGACCGTCTCGATGCAATGGCCCGGTACCCAGCCCGACGAGTAGAACGGCTGTGCCCGCTCCTCCTGCGCCGATTGTTCGGCGACGGTGGTGAGGGCGCCGAGGACCCCGGCGACGACGAGGGACAGGATCACGGCTCCGCTGATCGCGAGCCCGGCGATCGCCAGGCCGATGCCGCGCTGGCCGCGCTGGCGGATCTGCACCAGGGCGATGATGCCGGTGACGATGCTGAACGGGATGAGGGTCAACAGCGCCAACACGAGCGAGGCGATGGCGGCGCCGTTGAACGGACGCGGTGGCTGCGGGACACCCGACGGCTCGTGGCCCACCGGGCCGACCGGTGCCGGGTAGGACGCCCCGGGATAGACGGGGTTGGCCGGCGCCGGGTAGGACGCCGCCGGGGGCGCGGGATACGACGCCGGCCAACCGCCGGTGGTCACCGGCTGCGGCGACGCGTATGGATCGAAGGTCCCGGCTGCGGGGGTGTTGCCGGGCTCGGCCACCGTGCCGGCCGGTGGGAACGGGGGTTGGGTCACGCCGGGAACCTAGCAGCGGTCACCGACACCCTGCCTCACCTTTCCGGTCGTCCACGTACCGTCGAAGCGGCCGTGCCCCGGCGGAGCAGGACCGGCGCGACCACGGCGAGCAGCGCGAGGATGGCCGCGCCGGTCAGGGCCGCGGCACCGAGCCCGTCGACGAACGCCTGCCGGGCCAGGGCCAGCAGCGGTTCGGCCACACCGGGCGGGAGCCGGTCGGCGACCTCGACGGCCGTGCCGAGATTGGCGGTCATGGCGTCGGCGGCCCCGGCGGGTACGTCGGCCGGCATTCCGTCCATGATGGATGAACGGTAGACGACGGCGCCGATCGAGCCGAGGATCGCGATTCCGGTGGCGGCGCCGAGCTCGTTGGCGGTCTCGGACAGGGCGGACGCCGACCCGGACCGTTCGGGGTCGACGGCGGCGACCACGACGTCGGTGGCGAGCGTCATGAGCGGGCTGATGCCCGCCCCGACCAGCACCGACCCCAGGATCATCCGGAACAGTCCGTCGTGGACCGGCGTACCGCCGACCACCAGCATCCCGACCGCGGCCAGACCGGCACCGGCGCCGAAGACCGCGGCCGGTCCGAACCGTGCCGCGACCAGCGGGGCGGTGGCGGCCGTGACGGCGACGACGGCCAGCACCGGCAGCAGCCAGAGCGCCGCGACCAGGGGCGACCGACCGAGTACGAGCTGAAGGTACTGGCTGTTGTAGAGCATCAGCCCGACGAGCGAGAACATCGCCAGCGCCCCGGCGAGGACGGCGCCGGTGAAGCGCCGGTCGGCGAAGAGCCGTACGTCGACCAGGGGCGTACGCAGCCGGCGCTGCCGGACGACGAAGGCTGTAGCGGCGGCGGCACCGGCGGCGGCCGCGAGGGCCGCCGGCACGGTGACGGCGCGTTCCTCGGCGGCGGTCTTGACCGCCCAGACCACCGGAAGGATGGCGGCGAAGGACAGCACGACGGAGCCGAGGTCGAGCCGTTCCGGTTGGGCGTGCCGGTATTCGGGCAGCAGTGGCCGGGCCACCGCGAGCAGCAGCACGACGACCGGGACGTTGATCAGGAACACCGATCCCCAGGCGAACGATTCGAGCAGGACGCCGCCGACGACCGGCCCGAGGGCGGAGCCGCCGGCGAAGCAGGCGGTCCAGAGGCCGATCGCCCGGGTCCGTTCGGCGGGGTCGTCGAAGATGTTCCTGATCAGCGACAGCGTCGACGGCATCAGGGTCGCCCCGCCGACCCCCATCAGCGCCCGCGCGGCGATCAGCGCCGGTGGCGTCGGGGCGTACGCGGCGAGCAGGGACGCCACCCCGAAGACCACGGCGCCGGCCAGGAGGAGCCGGCGGCGGCCGATCCGGTCACCGAGGTTGCCCATCAGGATCAGCAGACCGGCGAGCAGGAAGCCGTACGCGTCGAGGATCCACAGCAGTTCGCTGGCGCTCGGTGCCAGATCGGCGGCGATCGCCGGGGTGGCCAGGTAGAGGATCGAGATGTCCATCGAGGTCAGCAGGACCGGCAGGAGCAGCACGGTCAGCGCCAGCCACCGGCGGGCCGTCTTCGGTGGGGATGTCATGGCTTCCTCCAGACTTGGCCGCGTACACCGTACGCACGATCATGCGTACACCGTACGCAGCCGATAGGATGGGGCGCAACGACAGGGGTGGTACCGACCGGAACGGGCGCCCCGGCGGACAGAGGGCGCTTCGGTGGACAGAGGGCGCTTCGGTGGACAGAGGGCGCTTCGGTGGGCAGAGGGTGGTTCGGTGGGTGACGGGCAGGCGCTGAGCCGGAAACGGATCGTCGCCGCGGCGATCGAACTCGCCGACCGCGACGGGCTCGACGCGGTCTCCATGCGCAGGGTCGCCGACCACCTCGGCTCCGGCACCATGTCGCTCTACCGGCACGTGCCCAACAAGGACACGCTGGTCGTGGCGATGGTCGACGCCGTCACCGGCCGATACGCCTATCCCGACGCCGAGGGCCTCGACTGGCGGGAGCGGATGCGCCTGCTCGCCCGGCACGACTGGGAGATGTACCTCGCCCACCCCTGGGTGCTGGTCGCCTTCTCCACCGTGGCTCCCCCGTTCGGTCCGGAGTCGCTCAAGGCCATGGAGTGGGCGCTGACCGCCCTCGAACCGCTCGACCTGCCGCCCGAGGAGGCCGGGCAGGCGATCATGACGATCAACAACTACCTGCAGGGCAGCGCCCGCGTCGCCGTCACCACCGAAGCCGGCGCGGCCACCGACGGGCCGGGCGCGATGTGGCAGGCCCGGCTGGCCGGCGAGCGGTTGGACACCTACCCCCGGCTACGGCGGCTCGTCGGCTCCCGGTTCCCGCCGCGCGGGCAGACCTGGTTCGAGTCCGGCCTCGATCTGATCCTCGACGGCATCGCGACCCGCCACGGATCCCGCCACCCGTGACCGGTCGGTGGCCGACGAGACGACCGAGGTGGCCCTGACACCGGGCTAGGAGCCGCCGGCGCCGGCCTCCCACGGGGCGTCGTCGGCCTCCGGCCCGGCGGAACCGAAGCGCTCGTACGCCGGCCGCAGGCGCTCCGCCAGGCCCGGGCCGCCGATCGACGCTCCCGGTGGTCCCAGCTGGCGCAGCAACAGATCCGGTACGGCCGGCAGTGTCGCCGGCCGGACGGGCAACGGCACCGGCGCCTGCCAGAAGCCGTCCAGCGCCTCGTCGACCGGCGGATCGGGGATGCCGGCCAGCGCCGCCGCCGCGCCGACGACCGGACCGCCGCCGGCACGTGCTCCGGCCGACGTCCCACCGGATGTCCCACCGGGCGTCCCGGCGGGCAGGAGGGTCTGCTGCCCGGCAGCCTCCGCGCCGGGGCCGGCCGGGTCGCCGCGCCGGGTCCGCAGGTGGGCCAGCAGTTCGGCGCGGCCCCGGCCGCGCCAGTGCAGGATCTGGAACGGGTCGGCGTCGAACGCCTCGGCGAGCAGATAGAACGTGGCGGCGAGGTGCTTGCACGGGACCGCGAAGTCGGGGCAGTTACAGCGCAGGTCGAGTTCGCCGATCGAGGCCGGAAAGAGCGGTGCGCCGGCCGCGGCGAAGACGTCCTCCAGTTCCGGGGGCAGGTCGCCGGCGAGCAGCCGGGCGCTGAAGAACGCCTGCCCGGCCAGGGTCTCCGCCAGCCGGTCCCAGACCTCGTCGGGAAACGGCCGCAGCCCGATCGACACCCGGTACGGCGCCGGCCGGGATCCCTGGACGGTGGCGTCGACCGTGCCGGGGGCGACGTCGAGGCTGACCAGCTGGCCCTTGCGGGCGTACGACCGGCCCCGGGTGAGCCGGGTGCCGAGCGCGAACGATTCCAGCACGGCGAGGAACCGCCGCGCCCACCAGGACTCGCCGATCGCGCCCCGGGTGCTGCGGGCCCGCAGCCCACCCTCGACCGGGCGCGGCGGGCGGTAGTCGGCGAAGTCGGCGCTCACTCGACCACCGCCCCGGCGTCGAGGGCGAAGAGTGCCCGCAGGTCCGCAGTGGACAGTTCGGTGACCCACTGCTCGCCGCTGCCGACGATCTTCGCGGCCAGTCCGCGCTTGTCGCCGATCATCGCCGCGATCTTCTCCTCCACCGTGCCGGCGCAGACGAACTTGCGTACCTGGACCGACCGGCGCTGGCCGATCCGGAACGCCCGGTCGGTCGCCTGGTCCTCCACGGCCGGGTTCCACCAGCGGTCGACGTGCACGACGTGGTTGGCGGCGGTCAGGGTCAGCCCGGTGCCGCCGGCCTTGAGCGACAGTACGAACAGCGCCGGCCCGCCGGGCCGTTGGAAGCGGGTCACCATCGCGTCCCGGTCGGCCTTGGCCACCCCGCCGTGCAGGAAGAGCACCTCCCGCCCGGTGCGCGCCGACAGGTGCGCCCGCAGCATCCCGCCGAACTCGGCGTACTGGGTGAACAGCAGCGCCTTCTCCCCCGCCGCCGCCACCTCGTCCAGGATCTCCTCCAGCCGGGCCAGCTTGCCGGAGCGTCCGGGCAGCGCCGAGCCGTCGCGCAACAGCAGCGCCGGATGGTCGCAGACCTGCTTCAGCCGGGTCATCGTGGCCAGCACCAGCCCGCGCCGCGCGATGCCCTCGCTGTTCTCGATCCGGGCCAGCATGTCGTCGACGATCGCCCGGTAGAGCGACGCCTGCTCCCCGGTCAGGTTGCACAGCACGTCCATCTCCAGCTTTTCCGGCAGGTCGGTGATGATCGACCGGTCGGTCTTGAGCCGGCGCAGCACGAACGGGCCGGTGACCCGGCGCAGCCGCTGCGCGGCCGGCTCGTCGCCGTGCCGCTCGATCGGCACCGCGTAGCGCCGCCGGAAGGTCGCGGCCGGCCCGAGCAGCCCCGGATTCGCGAACTCCATGATCGACCAGAGGTCGGCGAGCCGGTTCTCCACCGGAGTGCCCGTGATCGCGATCCGGTGCCGGGCCGGCAGCGCGCGGACCGCGGCGGCCTGCCGGGTCGCCGCGTTCTTGATCGCCTGCGCCTCGTCGACGACGACCCGGTGCCAGCCGGTCTCGGCCAGCGCGACCGCGTCCCGGGCGGCGACCGAGTAGGTGGTGACGACCAGGTCGGCGCCGGCCACCGCGTCGGCGAACCGCGGCCCGCGCGCCCGGTCGGCGCCGTGATGCACGTGCACCCGCAGGTCCGGGGCGAACTTCGCGGCCTCCCGCTCCCAGTTGCCGACCAGCGACATCGGGCACACCAGCAGCGTCGGCCCGGCATCCGGGCCGTCGCCGGCCAGCAGTGCGAGCAACTGCACGGTCTTGCCCAGCCCCATGTCGTCGGCGAGGACGCCGCCGAGCCCGAGCGACTGCAGGAACGCGAGCCAGGCCAGCCCCCGCTTCTGGTACGGCCGCAGCGTCCCCCGGAAGGCCGGTGGCTCGTCGACCGGGGTCAGGTGCCGTTCGGCCTGCCCGGCGAGCAGGTCGCCGAGCGGTCCGTCGGCGCTCACCCCCAGCACCGGCAACGACTCCGGGTCGTCCGGTGTGGACAGTCCGAGCCGGAGCAGGTCGGCGACGGTCATCTCGCCGCCGGCCCGGAGCAGCCTCAGGCCGGCGGCCAGCCGCTTGGCGTCCAGCTCGACCCACTGGCCGCGCAGCCGTACCAGGGGGGTCTTCAGCCGGGCCAGCTCGCCCAACTCGTCGGCGGTCAGGGGCTCGTCGCCGAGCGACAGCTCCCACTGGTAGTCCACGATGGACTCCAGACCGACCGCGCTCGCGGTGGCCACCGTGCCCGGCGCGGTACGGCTCCGCGCCTGCAACCGGGCGCCGAGCCGGGCGCTGGGCCGGCGCCACCACGACGGCAGCAGCACACCGAACCCGGCCGCGTGCAGCACCGGGGCACCGTCGCGCAGGAACCGGTGCGCCCCCGCCACGTCCAGCGGCAGGGCGTCCGGGCGGGCCGTACGCAGCGCGTCGTCGAGTCGCGGCCACAGCCGGCTGGCCCGGCCCAGCTCGGCGAGCAGGGTCTCCTGCGGCGAGTCCAGGTCACCGGCCAGCGCCGGCAGCCCGTCCGGGGACGCCCACACCTGGCCGGCGTCGACCACGAGGCTGGGTTCGTCGGCGGCCTGCAACGCGAACTCGACCCGCCAGCCGGTGGCCGGCTCGCCGGTCGGCGCCTGATCGGCTGCTCCGGCGGGCCACGGCGCGTCGTCCTCGACGGGTGGCTCGACCAGCCGGAAGCAGGCCCGGACCGGGCTGCCGCCGGCATCGCGCTGCCAGCCCGCCAGCTCGGCGGCCAGCTGCTCGCGGGCCGCCGCCCCCGCCCGGAAGGTCCGCTGCCGCCCGGTCAGGGCACCGAGCCAGGCCCGGGTCGCGCCCGCCACCCCGGTCGCCCGCCGTACGCCGGTCGCCAGCGACACCCCGTCGAGCGCCGTACGGGCCGCGGCGTCGGTGAGCGCGTCGAGCGCGTCGGCGACGAGTCCGGCCGTACCCGGGGCCGGGCTCGCGGCGGTCGGACCCGGCACGGGCGGATCGGCGACGGTGGCACGGACGGCGGGCGGCAGCGCCATCGCCAGGGCCCGCGCCCACCCGGCGTCGGCGCCGGTCAGCAGGGGACGCCACACCGCCCGGTCACCGTCGACGCCGGGCAGGACCCGGCCCCGGGCGACCAGGTCGACGGCGAGTTCGCCGAGCATGGCCAGGTGCCGCAGCCCGGCCCCGACGACCTGGCCGGTGCGGTCCGGCCCGCGCAACAACTCCAGCGCGTGGTCGGCGTCGAAGACCAGGACCGGTACCCGCCAACCGGCGAGGGTGACCTGTCCACGGGCCGGCCGGCCGGCGTCGACCCGGACCAGTTCCGGCGAGTCGAGCGGGCCGCCGCCGCGGGTCGGGAGCATCAGCAGCGCGGTGTCCGTGGCCGCCTTGCCGGCGTCGAGCGCCTCCACCAGAGCCGGATGGGAGGCCGCGAACGGATGCGGGCGCTCCCGGGGTGCGCGCCCCGCGCGCCGCGGCGGCCGGTCCGGCAGCGTCGAGTCCTCACCCCACAGGGCGAGCCGGCCGCCGTCCAGCCACAGCCCGTGGACGACCAGCACCCGCGTTCCCCCTCCACGACGACCGCCCCAGGATAGGCCGCGCCCGGGCCCGGATCCGCGCGGCTCGGCGGAACCGCCGCCGCCGAAACGGACTCGCCGGACGTGCCGGCGGTTGCTACCGTCCCCGGTGCCAGATGGGAGAAGACGTGGCAAAGCTCAACCAGATCATCGCCGTCGAAAAGGGCGTCAAGAGCAAGTCGTTCGCCGAGCTGACCGAGGCGCACCAGGCGGTCCAGAAGCCGGCGCTGCTGTCCGGCCTTTCCCGCACCTACCAGCCGAAGGACGAGGAGGGCGAGCAGCTGCCGCCGGAATCGACCCGGGTGCAGGTGCAGGCCGAAGAGGTGCTGCGGGGCATCGGCACGACCCTGACCCGGCTCTTCGACGTCACCGCCACGAAGGACTGGGCCAACTGCGTCGCCAAGTCGAGCGTGGTCGTCGACGGGCGGACGATCGTCGAGGACGCGCCCGTCACCTACCTGCTCTTCCTGGAAAAGCAGCTCACCGACCTGCACACCTTCATCAAGAAGCTGCCGGTCCTCGACGCGGCCGAGTCGTGGACGCAGGACCAGTCGACGGACTCGTGGCGCACCGAGCCGGTGCGCACCATCCGGACCAAGAAGGTGCCCCGCAACCACGTGAAGGCCGAGGCGACCGAGAAGCACCCGGCGCAGGTCGAGGTCTACTACGAGGATGTGGCGGTCGGCTACTGGACGACGGTCAAGTTCTCCGGCGCACTGCCGGCCCGGCGGGTCAACGAACTCCTCGACCGGGTGACCAAACTCCAGAACGCGGTCAAGTTCGCCCGCGAGGAGGCCAACGGCACGGAGGTGGCCGACCGGCGGGTCGGCGAGGCGGTGTTCGGCTACCTGTTCGGGTAGCCTCCATGGACTCCCCGTGGGAGCGCGGGGATGCGCGCGAGCGCAAAGGCTGAAACTGAAGTTGAAGCTGATCGAGGTGGTGACAGTGGGGGTTCGAGTCCCCCTCCGGCACATCGGGCCGGAGTAGCCCAACTGGCAGAGGCAGCCCCTCTTGAGACTCAGACTATCGCTCCAGGATCAGCATTCGTCGCCGAACGTCAGGTCGATCGGGTGCGGACGATGACGCTGGATGCGGGTTCAACTCCCGCCCGCTGCTCTAAACATGCGGCGGTAGTTTAATGGTAAAACCCGCGTTCTCATGAATGATCCGCATCCTTAAACGTGTTGACGTGAGCAATTGGGCGGCAAACCGAGGGCCCGGGGATTGGACACATCCCCGGGCCTCACCATTTCCCCACCCCGCTACGGCGGTGACAGCCGCACGAGCGGGGCCGGCGGGCGGGCCCGGCCGCGGTGTCGCCGCGGATCCCGCCGGGCGGGCTCGCACGGGGCCGGCCGGGCGGGCGTACCGCTGTCGTAGCCCACAGCGATTTCGCTGTGGATACGCCGAATTCGCTGTGGACGGCACCAGCGACCCTCCCACCCAGCGGGCCCGGGTGGCGGTGCCGGCGTGGACGGCGGAGCCACCGTCGCCGGCGTGACGTCCGTCGGTGGTACGCCGCGCGGGAAGCCTCGGCCCGTCGCGCCGAACGGCCCGGGCCGGCGGTGGTCGTACGCGTCGCTGACCGCGCGGATCCCGATCCGCTGCGGCAGGCGCGAGATCCGCACAGGATGGGGGCATGGCATCCACCACGCAGATCCCCTTGGTCGACGGCCCGGCGGCGGGTACGACGGTCACCGCCGAGTTGGACCGCAACGGCCGGCCGGCGCTGACCCACCATCACCAGGTCAGCGGAGAACTCCACGACGCCGAGGTCTACGAACTCCAGGCGGCCGACGGCGTCGGCGGCTGGATCTACCGCTGGCGCGGCCCGGCCGGCGCGCTGCCGACCCTGCCCACCCCACCCAACCCCACCGCACCCCCCGCCTAATACTCCAACGTCACTTCGCCTGTCTGCGCTGGTAGTGGGATCGTCGGGCGCGGGCTTGGGATGTTCGCCGCCAGATCGACCAGAGCAGGA